>DAINAU010000093.1:0-16927 GCA_036733285.1 bacterium | reverse complement strand
TACTTCGCGAAGTTAACCCGCGCTATATTTTATTTATCATACCATCTCCTTAAAATTTTTTCCCTTGTTAATCGCAGCATTCTTCATATTCTCCGGCTGTGGTAATCTCCATATCGTCCGAATATGAACTTTCGTTTTTCATTCTGTCAACTGCCGAAATTCTAATCTTGTATTTGTTTCCTGAATGCAAGCCCGATATTGTATATTCTGTATTTTTGATTAAATCGCCGTCTTTATTCGCCTTTTTCCAGCTTCCTCTTTTGTCGGCGTAAAAAACGTTATAACCGGCTAAATCTTCTTCTCCATTTTCATTCCATCTTATTTCAACTCTGTTTCTATCAACCGATACGGCTTCCAAGCCGGACGGTTGAATCGGTTCTTCAACGTCGTATATTTCTCGTTGATTAATCGGTTCTCCGTTTTTCAATAATACGATTTTTACAGGCTTTTTTAATCGAACTTTTACTTTCCCTTTGAATTTCCCGTTTTTCGAATTGATTTTTTCATCATTTACAGTTATTTCGCACTCAGGACTTATTATTCCTTCTATTTGAAAATATTCAAAACTGTCTATGTAATAATCCGAAATCTCAATTTCTTGAAGTTTTGACAAACCGTTATTTTCAACGGACACAGCGACAGGATTTAAATTCAAATCAGCCGGCGCTTCCGGTTTTTTAATGATTTCCGACGTATGATTGCAGGAAAACAAAAACGCATATAAAACAATTATTATAATGACACGCATAAATTTTCAATAGCCGCCTTAAAAATAAAAAATATATTTTCAGCAACCGCTTTTTTTATTTTAACTGAAATTTTAATTTTTTCAAGATATTTTTTCATTTTATTTAAATTTAACGTTTTTTCATCATCTTCGGCAAATTCATATAAAATTATATCGTAAGGTTTCACAAGTAAATTATATGTTTTCAGACGCGATAACTTTAATTCTATTATTTCGCAAGTTTCAAAGTATTCATTGAAGTTTTTTTCATTCAATCTGATAGCGGTTTTAATCAGTTTATTCAATTCGGCGCGGATGCATTCAAGTTCAGATAATAACTCGGAAGCCGTTTTATTTAATTTGACCGGATTAATATTATAATCTTGATATATCCGTTTAATTCTGCCGACTATCGAATTTATTATCAAATTCTTTTCTTCCGGCGAGAGAACGCGATTTTGAGAAAGCGAATCGAGCGAAGCGAAATATAATACATCGTCAGTTATTTTCTTTTCATCCGGAAAATCGGTTTTTACCGGATATTGAAATCTTAATTTATAGGCGTCTGTATCGTTAGAAATCGTATAATAAATTTTACGGATATTTTCTGAAACCTGAATTTCATATAATTTTTTCAGTGATTCGGCGACCGAACAGTTAGATTTAATAAAAGCGGAAACGACTTCATAAACAAATTCCGAAGAAATATGATTTATACAATTAATATTTTTAGGGCATATTTTTTTCATACATCCGCAACAATTTCTGTCGGCGGCAATTATTATATTATCTCCGAACGGAACAGTTTTGGTGGAAGAAATTAATAATATCGCCGGCACGTTTAAATAATTTGACAGATGCAGAATCGAGGTATCGTTTGTTATCGTAAAAGCCGATTCTAAAATTCTACGTTTTAATTCTGAAAGAGTTATATCGCCCGAGTTAAGAACTATTTTTTCTTTTTGAAAACATAATTCATAAATATTTTCAATTAATTTTTTTTCAGAAACGTCTCCGGTAATAAAAAAAGAGTATTCCGGATAATCGTCGGATATCAAATTAATTAAATCCGCAAATTTTTTGTAATGCCAGAGTTTTGATTCCCATTTACCGCCGGGGCACACGACTATATTATAAGATTTTTCACGGTAAGTTTTTTTTCCTGATGCCGGTTCGTCAACAAAACCGGAAAAATCAATTTGCGATAAAATTCTGTATAAATCCGCAAGCGGATAATTATAAGGATTTGCCGATAATTGACTAAAATATTCGGTAAAATACTTTAAATAAAACGAATAATCGAAATGAGCCGCGATTTTATTCCGGGACGCGTCGTATTTCTGTCCTAAAAAAAATTGAGGATTAAAACAAGCGCTTAATACAGCCGAATATTCAGAAGGGTGGAGATTTATAATTAAATCGAATTTTAAAGAATTCACCGCGTCGGCAATTTTTTGAAAAAGCAAAAAAATCAATTTTTTATCTCCGGTTAAAATCGCGGATTCGTCCGCTTCGATTTTTGTTATACTATTGGCGGCTATGCCGGAATTTTTTTTATAAGTAAGCAGAGATACATTGAACTTTTTTTTTAAAATATCAAGCAAACTATTTGTTATAATCACGTCTCCAAATGCGGAAAATTGAATTATTAAAATGCTTTTTACTGATTTATAATCGATTTTGACAGGTTCAAGTTCTATTGCGGTCATTCCTGTGAAATTTTCTTTATCGCCTGATAATATTTCAGATATAATATTTAATAATTTTTCAGGATATTCCATATAAAAAAATCGAATGTCAAAAAAATCTAATTTCCAAAAACGAGTGAACTCGTTAAAAAAAAAGAGGATTTCTCATAAAATTTCTCATAAAATTTCTCATAAAATTTCTCATAAAATTTCGCGGAAAACTTCGCGTAAAATATTATTTGCCGTTTTTTTTATATTCTAAAACTTTATTATATTCGTCCGCCGGAACCTCCGCATAGACGTAAGCTTTATAATATTTGTCAATAATGTGATCATCGATTTTATTGACCCAAATTTCAAGATACCATTTTTTAGCTTTAAACTTTGAAACAAAAGCTTCTGCGGACATTTTCGTATTTGTTATTTCTGTTCTGGAAGGATTTGTTATATCCGACGATAATCCAAAATTAACCGCCGCGCTTTTATAAATATCGGTTACGTCGACGCCGCAATATTTGGCAAATTCGTTTATAGCGTTTCTCAAAGCTGATTCGCGGGCGTCTTTTTCGGTCGCGCAATTATAAGAAACCGACGCAAAAGTTAAAACCGTTTCCGAAGCGGAAGGTATTTCAAAAATCCATTCGGGTTTTTCTTTTGGAAAAGAATCAAGCATAACGGTAATAGCTTTGCCGGTATTTTGGTTTTCCACGTCGGGTTTGACGACATTTTCAACTGATTTACAATTAAAAGAAATGAATGATAGAACTATAAATACAAAAAAAAATCTCATAACGCATTAAAACCCCAAAATTTTCCATGAATTTCCGTTAGCCAATCAACGCGAACTTTATATTATATTATAGACAAATTCAACGTCAATTTTTAACCTTAAAATTTTAACTAATTTCTGTTTATCAGTTATACGTCTTTTAAAATTTCACAAAAGTCCGCTAAAATTATTTTATTTTCTTCTTTATTCGCGGCGATTCGCGAAAATTCGCGGGAGAAAATTCCTCCAGCGAATTTTGTCGCGTAAATTTTACTCTTACTCGGTAAATCCGGATTCTTTTAGCTGGTCAAATGCTTTAAGAGCGTCTTCCATTTGATCTTTGGCTTTTTCATTATTTTCCTTAGCGATTTTTTCTTTTAAGTTTTCTTTTTCTTTATCAATCGCGTCTCCGTAAGCTTCGTCAATCGAGTTTTTGGGAACTGTCGCAAGTCCGTATGCAAGAAAATAAATCTCTTTTAATTTTGTTTCCCATTTTTCAATATACCATTTATCAACTTTAACCTGTTTGGCAAGCCCATTAGAAACCATATCTACAAAACCTCTTGAAGCCGTAGTAGGATTGCTGATTTCTGAAGACAACCCGTATCGAGCCGTAATTTGTTGAAATTTATCTTTAACGTTCGTTCCAAGATATTGAATAATCTGTGAAATCGAATTTCTTCGAGCGTCATCCTGAGCGTCGCGTTCCACTGCGCATTTTCCGGAAAGACCGACAAAATATAGTTTGTCGCCTTCAAAAGAAGGAACGTTAATCGTCCATTCTGGTCTATTTGACGCGCTTGACCATACAATCCATTCGCTCGACGTGTTTTGACTTTGAGTATTTATAGGTTTATCAGATGAAACATTTTTTTTCCCCGTTGTCGAGCAGGAAGATAATAATAATCCTGCCGCAGCTATGCCTGTTAATACAAATTTTGCAGTTCTTCTCATAACAAAACTCCTTAAAAAAATTTTAATATAAAAAATATAATCCCTCAAAATAAAATGGATTTTTTTTGGGATAATTCGTTTTCATCTTGACCAATGCATTATGAAAATAATAATATTTTTAATCAAATAAATCAAGAATTATTTAATTTTGAGTTTATCAAATCCAAAATCTTTTTGGCTTTTGCCGCGTTGTTTATTTTCATATATCTCGAAGCGAGCGAATAATAGTTTTCCGGAATATCTTCGATTTTTATTAGTTTCGAAGCGAGATAAATGGTTTTGTCAATCATACCGAGTTTATCGTATAATTGAATGCCGAATTTTATAATCTCTATATTATCTTTGGAATATCTAAACGCTTTTTCGAAATGCGATAAAGATTTTTCCAAATCGTTCAGTTGAAAACAACATTTTGATTTATTTATGTAAATTTCAAAAGGTTCAATTTTATCCGGATTTCCGTCGCAATTAAATTTTTCCGCCGATTCGAGATATTGCAAAGCTCTCTCATAATCCTGAATATGAGCGGCTAATAATAACGCGGTCTTGAAATAAGGTTCCGGATTTTCAGGCGCTAATTCTACGGCTTTCAATAAATTTTTTTTTTCATTTTCATAATCGCAATGTTTTTCGTTTTCCGCCGCAAGCATAATATATAGTTTAAAATTGTCCGGATGAAGTTTTACCTGATTTTCGAGAGTTTCAATGTATTTCAAACTTTTTTCCAAAAATTTAGTTTTGTTTAAAAATCCATAATGTTCGATTTTACCCGGAAACTTTTTTATCAATTTGCCTTTTGACAAAATCGCTTCGTCCACTTTTTCGTGAACCGGTTTGGAATATTTTATTTCTTTATTATTTCTGAATAACCGGGTGGCAAAATCGCGCCACCGCTGAAACCCCGAATCCGCCGCCGTTAAATTTTCTCTTTCAAAAAAAAATCCCCAGACATTTTCATCCGCTTTATATAAAATCGGTTTCAAATCAAATCCGGAAACAAGT
This sequence comes from bacterium, assembly GCA_036733285.1. GTDB lineage: Bacteria > JAGOBX01 > JAGOBX01 > JAGOBX01 > JAGOBX01 > JAGOBX01. The sequence goes on along the minus strand of DAINAU010000093.1, from coordinate 11,787 downwards.
TTTTCGTCGGCGTCCAGAACAAGTATCCAATCTTTTTCCGCGAAAGACAAAACATAATTTCTTGCGTCGCTGAAATTATTTTTCCACTTGTAATCGAATATTTTCGAACTGAATTTTTTACATATAGAAATAGTATTGTCGATTGAACCGGTATCCGCGATTATTATCTCATCGACAAATGGAGCAGCCGAACTCAAACATTGTTCGATAAACAATTCTTCATTTTTAACTATCATACATAAAGAGATTCCGTTATTATTTTTCATAATTCCGATAATAAAATTTTTGTTTGAATTTTTTTTATTTTATATTATAATTTTTTAAATAAAAAAAAATAGATAATTTTATTACTCAAGGAGTTTTAATTATGAGATTATCAGTATTAATTTGTTTGCTTGCCTCGATAATGTTAATATTTGCGGGCTGCGGCAAAGGAGTTATCGTCGGCAAAATTATTGATGAAAATAACGATCCGATTTCAGGAGCTCAGATTGTTACCGATCCTCCCACTTATTCCAAACTCTCGACCGTCGACGGTTTTGAAATGAAAAATATTCCCGTAGGCGTTTATACTATAACCGTTAACAAATCCGGTTACAGCAAAAAAGACGTTGAAATAAAGGTTTTTAAAAAGAGAACCACGCAAGCGGACGTTCAATTAAAAAAATTAACAAAGTAAAACTTTTTTGATTATATAAATTTACCCTTCGCGGTAACGCGCCGCGGCTTTCATCGCTCTATATATTATATGAAAACTTTACGTTTAAATATTTTATTAACCTTATTATTTTTTGTTTGTTCAATATCTATAACTGCGGATGATTCAGTCAATCCGGCTGACGAACTTGAAATCCGCGGGATACGCAATCCTGAACCGGTTGTTATTCCCGCCCCCGGAAATTTATCCGAAATAATAAATAAATTCGACGTTAAACAGCAGCCTTCTCCAAGAAATTTACATATTAAAATAATAGAAAAAGACACAAGCTCTTTGCCGATAATTTTTCCCGGCGCTGAAACGGGACAGGTTTCATCAAAAGAACCTGAATTTATGAATCTCGGCGATGTTTATGATTTCCCTTTTTATCTTGATACGTCGGTTAATATGTATTATGAACCGAATTCGCAAAATCAGAAAATTTCGATAAACGATTATAAAAGATTTTTTGAATATATATGCAATCTCGTTTCAAACAAATTATATTCCCAAACAATAAATGAAATCGCTGAAATTCAAAGTCGCCAGTTATTTTCCGGCGAACGCGAAAAACTGAATTTCATAAAAATATTTTGTCTTCTCGAATTAAACAATAATAATGAAGCGGCTTTATTATTGAATGATTTAAAGGCTAACGATTCATCAAATAAATACCGCGAATACATTTTGTTTTTTCAGGCGAAATATTTTGAAAATATGAATCAACCCGACGATGCGCTGAAAGAATATTTGAAAATCTACAATCTTGAACCAGATAAAAAAAACGCGGACGACGCTTTGTATAAAAGCGCAGAACTGCTGATAAAAAAAAACGAATACAAAAAAGCCCTTGAATACCTTGAAATAATCGTCAATAAATATTCTCAAACTGATTTTGCCGACGACGCTTTGTTTTTGAAAGCAAAACTTTATGATAATGTTAAAGAAATCAAGGATTATTCACAAGCCGAATTGAATTACAGAAAATTATATAAAACATATCCTAAATCTAAATTTGCGGAAGACTCGCAAAAACGTGGAGCGGAAATCCGTAATAATTTTCTATAATGCGAATTAAAATTCTTTTTTTATCGCACAGAACTGACATTGGCGGCGGCGAATTAAGTCTCTATGATTTAATATCCTATCTTTCTGAAAAGAATAAAATCGAACCTTTCATTGTTTTAGCCGATAACGGTCCCTTGTTTGAAAAATTTTCCAAAGCCGGTTTCAACGTTATAACTATTCATATGCCGCCTCTTAAAAAATTCAATTTAATTTCGGCTTTAACAATAAAAAATATTATGTCGAAAAATTCAATATCAATAATACACGCAAACACAACGCGTTCCGCAATGTATGCGGCGGCGGCAAAAATTTTCGGATATATTTGTTTTTCGAAAATCAGAATAGTCTGGCATAACAGGGGAACGGATAAACGAAGTTTTTTAGAATATGCCGTATCGCTGTTTTCCGATAAATTAATCGCAATCTCAAACGCCGTAAAAAAAGGGCTGACCGGCGCCGGAATAAATGAGAATAAAATAGATGTTATATATAACGGACTGTTTTTAAAGCCGTATAAACTCGAAAACAATATTGTCGGGCATACCCCTGACGTCCCCTGTAATTTTGTAAATAATTCCGGTAAAAAAACCGTAGTGGGGTTAATAGGAAGATTCACTTCTGAAAAAGGGCATAAATATCTCGTCGAAGCCGCTGATATAATCATCAATAAATTAGGAAAGAAAAACATAATCTTTAAATTAGCGGGCAGCGATAATTTTGGAAAAAGCATTGTCGATAATTTAAAAAAGTTAATATTAGACCGTAATCTCGAAAAATATTTCGAATTCTGCGGATATGTCGAAAACATAATTGAATTTATTAATAAAAATATAGATATTGTCGCGATACCATCGGAACGCGAAGCATTTGGCAGAGTTGTGGTGGAAAGCTGGATAGCGGGAAAACCAATTATAGCGTTTAATGTGGAAGGATTGGCTGAACTAATAGAAAACGGCAAGAACGGAATATTAATTCAACCGGAGAATTCTGATATTTTGGCCGAAAAAATCATTGAACTTTCAGAAAATTTTGAACTTCAAAAAACATTAACCGGCAATGGTTTAAAAACTGCAGTTGATTTTGACGTCAAATATTCAGCCGGCAGAATCTTGAATTTATGGGAACGGCTGTGACATACGAACGGCTGGAACAGACGAATTAAAATAAAAACTTCATTAGATTTTTAAAAAAGCGCCGGAAGTAAGGAAAAACCGTGATTATCCGTAAACTCGTTTTCTAATGCAGTTTTTGTGGTTTATGGCATTATACATTGTCGAATTGCCAGTCGAAAATTAATGCGGCGTTTTTTATAAGGAGGCGGATTCAATGAGATTTTTTTATTGTATTTCCCTTATTGGTTTAATAATAATTTGCGGCTGTTCTAAAAATAATCAATCTAAAGAAAATCCGTTTTCGGCAAAAAAATATAAAATCGCTTTTGCTCATTTCGGTCCGGATATTGTCGCGGACAACGTTATAAAAGGGTATATTGACGGTCTTAAAAAAAGCGGATTTATTGAAAACGAAAATCTTGATATTATAATAAAACATTCTTCCGGCGAAATAGCGAATATTCCTTTAATGCTTCAATCGCTTGAATCGCAGGGGCTTGATTTAATAGTTCCTATGACTACTCCGGTTTTAACCGCGGCTTGCGGAATAATAAAAAAAACTAAAGTCGTATTTGTCTATACGTATGATCCGATTGGAGCCGGAACCGGCAAAAATTTTAACGAACATCTCCCGAATTTTACAGGAGTCGGTTCTTTTCCGCCCATTGAAGACACAATGAAATTCATTCTCGAACTTTTTCCATCCGCGAAAAAAATCGGAGTTTTATATAATCCGGCGGAAGCGAATTCAGTTAAAGCTATCGAAGCGGCTAAAACTTATTTGTCGGATAAAAATATAAAATTCGAAGAAGTTTCAATTTCCGGAACCAACGAAATATTTCAAGGAGCCAAATCAGTTATAAGCCGGGAAATAGACGTATTCTGGGGAGCCGGAGACAATACGGTTTTTCAAGCGTTTGACGGAGTCGTTAAAGCCGCGTCAGAATCGAAAATTCCCTTGATAATAAACGATATTGAATTTGTGGAAGCAGGCGCGCTCGCCGGAGTCGGCATAAGCTGGTTTAAAAGCGGATTTGAAGCAGGCTTAATAGCCGCAAGAGTTCTTAAGGGAGAACCGGTATCAAAAATCCCTATTATAAATATAGCGGAACGAAAAATAATTCTGAATAACAAAATCGCGGAATCGCTAAATTTTAAGTTTCCGGATAAAATAATTAAGGAGTCAAAAAAATAGGATCTGATAATTTTTTTTTATTACAAGTTTGATTGCTTTTCAGCAGTCATTGTTAAGCCGTTAAAACGGTATATTTCTTGATATTTTTTTTATTAACATCGAATTTAATTGCGGGGTTAATAAAAAAGTTTTAATAATCTGCAACCGCGAAAGCGGTTGAATTTCAAGTAACCGCAGGTAAAACCTGCGGTATTAAAAAACTTGAATATCCAACCTGAAAGGATTGAATTTAATGATGTCTTGAAATTCGACCCTTACTTAACAGTATCGTTTTCATATTTTTTATTAACCGTCGAATCATCAACAGCTATGTAAAATTCGACGCTCTTTGCAACTTGTTGCAAAGAGCGTCGTAAGTTAAATTTATCATTTACTTTTCATATAAACAACTAAAATGACATACGAAAAGTTTATTAAATTTATTGGAACAATTTCTGACTGCGCTCAACTTTTTACGATTTATAAATTTTTATTGACTTTTACCCGTATGAATAATAGAATTTTCAACCGTTATGTTAGAAGCGGTTGAAAACAAAAAAAACAACAATCCGAATATTTTAAAAAATGATTTTTACAATAATGATTTATTATTATTCGCAGGAAACGCGATTCTAACATATTTTCAGCGGTTAATTGTTGAAATTGACGGCGTAAAAAATGGTTCTGAAGACACTGAATATGTTCACAGAATGAGAGTTGCGTCCAGAAAAATGCGGACTACTCTTAATGTTTTCAGCAAATTATTTTTAGTTTCGGATATAAAACGTTGGTCAAAAAAAATAAAAAAATTGACTGAATCGCTTGGTTCGGCGCGAGATTTGGATATCCAAATTAATTTTTTAAAAACTTACGTTCAAAAAAATAAAAACTTAAAAAATAAACCTTTCTTATCAAGACTTTTATTGCGTTTAATTTTTAAAAGAAATAAGACGCAAACAAAACTCAAAAAGATTTTAAATAATTTCGAGAACAGCTCTTTTATAATTGATATGCAAAAAAAAATTAATTTGTTTCTTTTAAAAAAACAGATTAACGGCTCCGATAATCAAAACAACGCTTTTCTTGAAACAAATTTTATTAAATCCGTTAACGAATATGGGAAAATCATTATTTTCCAATCTCTGAATGCTATCTTTTTAAAATCGAGAATCATAAACGAAAAAGTAAAAATCAATATGGAAAAACAAGCTGAAAAAATGCAAAACGAAATAAATAAAGAGCGGCAATCAGAATTGCTTTCACATTTAAAATCTCCGTTTTCCGATTCGATAAAACTTCATTCTTTGAGAAAGTCTTTGAAATCGTTAAGATACGAACTCGAAATTTTCAATAAGTGTTTCGGCTATCAATTTGACGATTTTATAAAAAAAATAAAAATATTTCAGACCGCTCTTGGAGACATTCATGACTGCGACGAATGGTTTGACCGCCTGCCCGATTTTTTAAAAAGCGAAAGAAAAAAAACAATAAAATATTTTGGCAATTCAAGAAGTTTCAATAGAATTCAGACAGGCGCGATTAATCTATTTGACGACAGAAAAAAAGAAAGAATAAAATTGCGGAAGAATTTATCGAACGACTGGATTGAATCGGAAAAAAGCGGTTTTTGGACAGATTTAAAATATTTAATTTTAAATTATAAAATTGAAAATAATAATTAAGGGGGCGCATTTAAGGTGATTAAAAATTTTATTATTAAAAACCGGTATTTTGATTCGGTTATGCTTATGTCTATTGCTAATAATGCTTCAAAAAGCAAGGGCGTCAAGAATCTTGCCGCTATGATGGCGACGGAAAACAACAAAGAGGTGTTGCGGAACACCAAGATGATTGATAAAACCGGAGAGCCCGCGGAACCAAATGATTTGCTTGTTTGCATTGATGCGGAAGCCGAAGAATTTTTCGAACCCGCTTTAAAAAAATTCAAAGAACTGCTTGAGAACAAATCCGCCGCGGAAGACAAGAGCGACAAAATAGAACTGACTTCCGTCTCCGACGGAATAAAAGAATTTTCCGATTCTAATCTTGTAATATTTTCAATACCCGGCCCTTTTGTAAAACGCGAAGCGAAACTTGCCCTGACCGCTGGAAAAAACGTTATGATATTCAGCGATAATGTTACCGTTCAGGAAGAGCTTGAACTTAAACAATTCGCTCGCGAAAAGGGATTAATCGTTATGGGACCCGATTGCGGAACCGCGATAATCAACGGAAAAGGACTTGCTTTTGCAAACGCTATACCGATTGGAAAAATCGGGATTATAGGCGCGTCCGGAACTGGAATCCAGCAGGTATCCTGCATACTTGCCAACAAAGGTTACGGAGTAAAACACGCCATAGGTCTTGGCGGAAGAGATTTATCAAAACAGATAGGCGGAATAAGTATGCTGACAGCGCTTGACGCAATGGAAAAAGACGGAGATATTGAATTGGTAATTCTAATATCCAAACCTCCTTTCCCTGAAGTAGAAAAAAAAATATTCGACCGCTTGAAAAATTACAAAAAAAAAGTTGTTGTGAATTTTCTTAAAGGCGACGAATCAGAATGTAAAAAGAGACGGATACCTTTTGCTGCCACGCTTGAAACTGCGGCAAATCTTGCTATTTCCGTATTGGAAAACAAACCTTTTGAACAAAAAGAGTTTGATTCGGATAAAAAAGAAATTGATAAGACTGTTAAATCGGCGCGGGATAAAATCGGAACGTCAAAATATGTAAGAGGATTATATTCCGGCGGAACTTTATGCGACGAAGCTTTATTTATTATGTCTCAATTCGGACTTGAAGTATATTCCAATATTCCTCTATCGCCGGAATTGAAATTAAAAAATGCAAACGAGAGTTATAAAAATTCTCTGATAGATTTAGGCGACGACGAATTTACAAAAGGCAGACCGCATCCTATGATAGATTATACTCTACGGTGCAAACGAATTGTTCAAGAATCGGAAAAAAAAGACACGGGTATTATTTTATTGGATATTGTGACAGGATTCGGTTCTCATTTAAATCCAGCCGAACCGCTTGAAGAAGCCATCAAACAATCGCTAAAAAATAATCCAAATCTTGTTTTTGTAGCGTCTATTTGCGGCGCCGACAACGATATTCAAAATATAAAAGAAATAAGAAAAAAACTTCAGAAACTCGGAGTTATTTTAATGCCTACAAATTCGCAAGCCGCAAAATTGACTGTTTTGATACTGAAAGGCAAAGTTGCCGCAGTATAAATTATTAATGACGAATTTAAAAAAATTATTGATTTAGATTATTTGGATTTCAAAGAAAAGTTTAAAGAGGTGTGAAAAATTATGACGACAAAAGTTGACGAATTATTAAATAACGGTCCGTCCGCAATTAACGCGGGATTAAAATCTTTTTATTCGGATTTGATTTCGCAAAATGTAAAATCTCTGCATTTGAACTGGAAGCCTCCAGCCGGCGGAGATCCGGCGGTAATAGATTTGCTCGATAAAATTTTATCCGATAAAAAGCTTTTGGAAAAAATAAAAAAAGCCAACGACGAAGCTGTCGAAAGAATTATGAGTTCGCAATTAATGCTTGTCGACGTTCAACCAGCTAAAGACGTTATTCCTGATTTTAAAGGAAAAATAATACTTCATTCCGGTCCTCCCATATCTTGGGAAAGAATGTGCGGGCCGACAAAAGGAGCCATAATGGGAGCCTGCGTCTACGAAGGCTGGGCTCAAAATATCGAAGAAGCCGAGAAATTATGTTCGGGCGGAAAAATAAAATTTTCTCCGTGCCATCATTATAATACGGTAGGACCGATGGCGGGAATAGTTTCGCCCTCAATGTGGGTTTGGGTCATAAAAAATACGACGCATAAAAACTCCGCTTTTTGCACTCTGAACGAAGGGTTGGGAAAAGTATTGAGATTCGGCGCCTATGGCGACGATGTAATCAAAAGATTGAAATGGATGGAAACGATTCTCGCTCCTCTGCTTTCAAAAGCCGTTAAAATCGCGGTTGAAAAAAGCGGAGGCATAAACGTCAAGAGTCTGATGAGTCAGGTTTTGATGATGGGCGACGAATGTCATAACAGAAACGTCGCGGGAACGGCGCTTTTTATTAAAGAAATTTCTCCTTATCTTTTAATGACTGACGCGGACAAAGAAACCATTAAATCGGCAATAGATTTTATGTCCGGCAACGTTCATTTCTTTTTGAATTTGACAATGCCGGTTCAAAAAGCGGCGGCTGATACTATCAAAGGAATAAAGTATTGTTCTTTAATTTATGGAATGGCAAGAAACGGAACAGATACCGGAATTCGCGTCGCCGGACTTGGCGACGACTGGTTTGTCACTCAATCGGGAATGCCTAAAGGATTGTATTTTGCCGGATATACGGAAGACGACGCCAATCCGGATTTAGGAGACAGCACAATCACCGAAACCGCCGGAGTAGGAGCAAACGCAATGGCGGCGGCGCCTGCGATAGTCAAGTTTGTCGGCGGCGTTCCGGCGGACGCTTTACGCGCCACTAAAGAAATGTATTTAATCACTCACGCGAAACACAGGGATTTTCAGATTCCTCAATTGAATTTTGAAGGAACTCCGGTGGGTTTTGATATAATAAAAATTATGGATACCGGTATTCTTCCTTATATAAACACGGGAATTGCTCATAAAAAAGCTGGTATAGGTCAAATCGGAGCGGGAATTTTACGCGCGCCGGTATTATGCTTTAAACAGGCGTTTAAAAAATTTGCAGAAGTTTATTGCAAATGATTTTTAAAAAAAAAATTTTTTTATGCGGTTTTATGGGATGCGGAAAAACCGCAGTCGGAAAAAAATTGAGCGGGAGATTAAATTGCGGTTTCAAAGATACCGATACGCTAATTGAAAATCTGGAAAAAAAAAGCGTTTCGCAGATTTTCGAATCGAAAGGCGAATCTTATTTCAGGTCTTTGGAAACCGCAGTTTTATCCGATATAGCTTCAAATCCGGATAAGATTGAAGTGATTTCAACGGGCGGCGGAATAGTATTGTCTCATGTAAATTTTGACATAATGAATAAATGCGGTTTAACCGTTTATTTATCTGCCGAATCCGAAACAATAGCTGATCGCGTTAATCCGAATACAAGACCGTTATTAAAAAATCTAACGCCCTGCCAATTGAAAAATAAAATCAACGATATGCTCGATTTTAGAAAAGAAAAATACGAAAATTGCGGTATAATAATAAAAACCGACAATCTAACTATAGACGAAGTGGTTGAAACATTAATTTTGAAGATTGAATCAAAAATTGCTTTGTAAAAATTTGCGCGATTGAAAAATCGCTGACATAAAATATTTTATGCGTTAAGATGCAATTTTTCAAAATCTAATCGCAATTTTTGGGGTAAACCAATTACAGAGATTGACTTTTAAATTTGTTATATTAACCCGTAAAATGCTTTACCGCATTTTACGGGTTAACCTCAACAATATCATTTCATAGATCGTTTGGTGGTGAATGAACTGATTAATAATCCAAGTCCTGAAAAAATTTTTTTCAAATAATAACTAAAATTTTTAGGTTCCTTTGGTTGAGAAAAATTGGTTTCCTCATTATCATCCGAATCCGTATCGTTTGATAGTGATTCGTTGTTTTTGAGTATAACGCTCATCCACGTTCCATTAGAATTCTTATTATTAGGATTGAATCGTTTCCATCGTAAAAATGGTTTTTCGTTTTTTTGACACATTTCAAAAAAATCGCGTTCGAGTTTTCTGGTCGAAGTAGCTACCACGTCCGAATTTAATATTTCAGTTTGAATTTCAGAAATATTATCAACGACTTTAGAAATCTGGTTGATTTCAAGATAACCGTATTTTTTCCTCATTGCGTCGAATTGATATTTCGACATTCGTTTCATTGAAAACCACAAAACGCTGGTTTTTTGTTTTTTATTGTTTAAATGGTTCATTTTTTCCGTTTTGATTTAAATATCGCTTTAATATTTAAACGAACCCCCTCCGATAAATTCTCGTATGATAGAAGTTGGCGGAATTTCCTCTTCCGGACATTGACCGAATAAAGTTAAGAAACTTATAATGCTTTCGGCTACCGGATATTCTTTTGAATCAACCGGCACCTCTTTCAAAATAGGAAGCGCGTATTTTTTTAAGACTGAAAGCTCGAAAATAAGAGCCGAATTGAAAATGACGTCTGCGTTTTCCTGATATGGAAAAATGTGTTTTTCTTCTCCGCGTCTTACTGAAGGCCAGCGCGAAATAGTGTCGAGAGCCGAATAACTTCTATATTTATAATCCCTAACCATTCTTCTTATCAAACGGCAATCCGTAGTGGGAATTCTGTTTATGTCGTCGATGCGGAGCTGATTAAGAGCGCTTATGTAAATTTTAAATTTGTTTTCAGCCGGAACCGTCGCCGTCAATCTATCGTTCAATCCGTGTATTCCTTCAATAATTACAACCTGACCCGGAGTCAAAGTCATTTTATGAGTGTCTTTTTTCCTGTGTCCGGTAGTGAAATCAAAACGAGGAACCTCTATCGGCTTATTTTTCAAAAGCGCGGCAAGATGTTCGTTGATAAGTTTCAAATCAAGGGCTTCAATCGTCTCAAAATCGTAGTCGCCGTTTTCATCGCGCGGAGTTTTTTCTCTTTCAACGAAATAATCGTCAAGCGACAGCGCTATCGGAAAAATGCCGTTCACTTTCAATTGAATGGATAATCTTTTTGCAAAGGTTGTTTTTCCGGACGAAGAAGGTCCGGCAATAGTTATAAATTTTATTTGGTCGCGTCTTGCCGAAATCAAATCGGCTATCTGAGCGACTTTTTTTTCCTGAAAAGCTTCCGCTATTTTTATGAGTTCGGATATTTCTCCGGACTTTATCACTTCGTTCAATCTCGAAACGTTTTCGATTCCCTGTATTTTATACCATTCGCGGGTTTCGCGCAGCACTTGAGTTAACTTAATTTGTTTGGGCTGTTTTGGCATTATTAAAACTTTATTTACATAATCGGGAAATTGAAGTATAAACCCGGGAGCAAAAACAAGCAAGTCGAAAGCGTTGATAAACTTGGTGTTTGGAAAAATCGGACCGTGATATAAATCTGCAAATCCGCTTTCCTTTTGAAAATACAATTTTACTTCAGAGTCTTCCAAATCATCGATTAAACTTAATAAATCTTTTCTGTCGGTAAGTATTTTTTTAGCCTCTTTTTTTGAAACCTTTTTTAACTCGAATTCCAAACCCCTGTTTATTATATCCTGCATTTTATTTCTTATATCATTGACTTCTTTTTCGCTTACATAATCCCGGTTTTTGATTATTAAATCAAAATAATATCCTTTTTCGATATGCGGTCCTACAAGAAGTTTAGAGTTTTCTCCAAACAATTCCTTAACCGCTATCGCAAGGGCGTATTCGACGCTTCTTCTATAAACTTTCATTCCGACCATAGTGTCCAGAGTTACTATGTTTAAATCGCAATCCGAGGTTAATTCATAAGCAAGATCCACAAGAACGTTGTCTACAAGACCTGCGGCAGATACCAGAAATAATCCCTTTCCCAGATATTCCGCAACTTCAAAAATTTTTACGCCTTTTTTAAATTCTAAAGTTTCGCCGCCGTTTATTTTTACTTTAATCATTTTTTTTGCATTGCTATTAACCATTAAAATCCTCCTAAATATTTTTTCCAAAAATTATTTTTTCAAATGAAATTTTCGGCGTAAAC
>DAINAU010000092.1:0-16936 GCA_036733285.1 bacterium | reverse complement strand
TATTTGAAAACGCTTCCGCTTTTGACGCCGCCGTGCATTTTTGCGATTCGCTCGCGGACATAACAAAAAATAAGGAAACAGAAGAAGAGGAAAATTTTAATAAAAATTTTGGTAAAAATATTTATAATTTCAAATATTCGCAAGATATTATTGACAGTTTTCATAAAATATACTGCGGATTGAAAGAAGCGAAAGAAAAAGGCAAGGACAGCATCTGGAAATTTATTTTGCAGAATTTGTATAAACCGGTTTTTTTAAAAGAAAAATTCGATTTTGTAATCGGCAATCCGCCGTGGCTTACTTACAGCGATGTAACAAACGCCGATTATCAGACGCAATTAAAAAAATTATCCGATAAATATAATCTGCTGCCGTCAATAGCAAATATGCCGCATCTTGAAATAGCCGCAATTTTTCTCGCGCATTCTGTTTCGTATTTTTTGAATGAGAACGGGCGGCTGGCGTTTGTTCTGCCGCGCAGTTTCTTGACAGCCGACCATCATCATAATACGCGCGCAGGCAAAACAAAAAATGTCAAACTTACGGAATTGTGGGATTTGAAAGAAGTCAAACCATTGTTTAAAGTTCCGTGCTGCGTTTTATTCGCCGAAAAATCGGAAATTGAAAACAATCCGCTGAGCGACAAAGGAATTAAGGGCTTGAATATTCAAGGAAGAATCAGAATACCGTTTTTGAAAACTGTGGATATAAAAAGCAGTATAAATTTCAGTAAAACGCAATGGTATTTTATTTCAATGCAGAAACGCTCGGCATTTTCAAACGATAATATTTACAGAAGCGTCCGGCCAAATTATTACAAAAATAAATTTAAACAAGGCGCGACCATCGTGCCGCGCAATTTTTATTTTGTTAATATATTGCAGGATTATAACGGCGATATTCACGATAGAAAATTATTTGTTGAAACAAGTAAAGATTTTATTAAAGACGGCAAAAAACCATGGAAAGATTTGTATTTCCGACATACAATAGACAGTAATTTTTTATTCAGTACCGCAGTTGCAAAAAATGTCGCGCCTTTTATTTTAATCAATCCGCCGGTTGCGCTTCTGCCTGTAATTGCAGACGAACAAAACCAAATAAAATTACTGGATTGGAACGGAATTAAAAACGAAGGTTTTATTGATACCGCGTTCTGGTTTAAATGGGTCGAGGAAGAATGGGAGAAACATAAAACGCCGCTTTCAAAAAATATGGATTATTTAAATCGTATAAATTTTCAAAACGGAATAACTGCGCAAAATATCTCCGCGCGTTATCTTGTATTATATACTGCTTCCGCTAAAGACGCTAACGCCTGTATCGTTGACAGAAAAAAACTGGATTTGAAATTTATTGTTGAAAGCAAATGTTATTGGGCGGCCGCTGAAAACTTAAAAGAAGCGTATTACCTGACTGCATTTTTAAATTCTAATATCGCTAATAAATTAATAAAATCATTTCAAACTGTCGGTTTATTCGGACCGCGCGATATTCACAAAAAAATCCTTGAAATACCGCTTGAAAAATTCAATGCGTCAAACGCAAAACACAATAAAATTTCAGAGTTCGGAAAAATCTGCTCAGCAAAATCCGAAAAATATATTTCCAAAAATCTCGATTCAAATTATAATATCGGCAAAGTCCGGCTCGAAATCCGAAAATTATTATCTGACGAATTAAATCAAATCGACGATTTGCTTTTGGAGATTGTTTCAAACGGAAAAAAGTGATGATATGAAGAAATTAATTGAAATTTTTTTAAACGAAGCCGAATTGTTGAATGTTTCCGGAAACGAACCATTTATCATCGACGGAACCGATATTATATGGTTTGTTTTAAAAGGCGGAGTGGAATTATTTTCAACTGAATTATTTGAAGGCGAGGCGGCTGGTCAGAGATTTTATTTCTGTTCGATCGAAGAAAATCAAATTATAGTCGGAATGGATATTTTTAAAAATGGAAACGGTCGAACTTTATTAGCGGTTCCCGCAAATCAAACTTGTCTATTAAAACTAAGAAAAAGTTTTTTTAACGATATTATTCGCGAAGGAGAGCATTCGGAGACAATAGTTTCTCTGATAGAGGTGTTTTTAATCAAAATTTTAACGGGATTGTCTCAAGACATTAATCCGCGAGCCGATATTTTATGTAAAGCGGGAATGTCATTGAATTTTAATAATTCTCAAAGAATGCGTTCTGAAAAAGGTTTGATATGGATAAAGTTCATTCGGGGACAAGGAATATTTCTTGATATTGAATATGTTCCTAACAAGGACGCCGAAAACTTTTATATTCCTCTTTCTCAAGACAGTTGGATAACCGCCTCTCAAGACGGCGAGATAGAAGTTTTTTCTACCAGAGATATTATTGATGATATATGGACAATAATGGGCAGTTTTGAGAATAAAATATTTCTTTGCGAATATCTAAATAGAAATATGCTTAAAGCCGACGAACTCAACCGGTTAAGAGAAAAAATTTTATACAATGAGAAAACATATAAAAATACTTTTAGCGAATTATCGGCAATATTTGAAGACGAATATAAATCTGTTATAGCCGCAGCCCGGGGCGATGCTCTTTTAGCCGCGTGCAGACTAATTGGAAACGATTCGGGAATTCGTATAGAGGGTTATGCTCGCGACGACTCGGAAATAATAAAAGACCCTGACGAAGCGTTAAAGGAGATTGCAAAAACGTCCAGAATAAGAATTAGAACCGTTAAATTGGAAGGCGAATGGAGAAAAAAAGATATAGCGCCGTTGTTATGTTTTATTGGAAAAGGCAAACATCCTGCTGCGATTTTAAAACTCAAAAATAAAAATATTGTTTACGACGCCGCGGCAAACGAACAAAAGGTTATTGACGATGAAACTTCAAAATCAATTTATCAAACGGCGTATTGTTTTTATAAACCTTTGCCTGAAAAAATAATTTCAGGAATTGACGCTTTGAAGTTTGCCGTATCAAACATAAAAAAAGAATTAAGATTTGTCATTATAATGGGAATAATTACCGGATTTATTACGGGACTAATTCCGTTAGCCGCGCAATATATAATCAATACAGCGATACCGGAACAAAATTATTCAAAATTATTTTCATTAGGAGCGGCTCTTTTATTCGCTTCAATATCAGGCGCTCTTTTTGAGATATGCCGGAACGTGGGATTGCTGAAAGTAGAAGCGAAAATAGATTATATACTTCAAGCCTCGATAATAGACCGTCTTTTAAAACTGCCGGTTTCATTTTTTTACAAGTATTCGGCAGGGGATTTAAGCGAACGCGCTTTAAGCGTTTTTACAATCAGACAAATATTATCCGGACAGACTGTTATAACTGCGCTTGGAATTATATTCGCGGGAATAAATCTGATTTTGTTGTTTTATTTTTCAGCGGTAGCCGCGGTTGGAGCTCTGGCTGTAATATTCATAGCGATATTAATTAATATATTTGGAAATTATCTTCAATTAAAATATTTATATCCGGCGATTAATCTTGAAGGAAAGATTTCAGGTATGTTGTTTCAATTCATTGGAGGAATCGGGAAAATTAAAGTGGCAAGAGCTGAAATCCATTCTTTTGCAAACTGGGTTTCAAAATTTGGGGAGCAGCAAAAATTAATAATTAAATCGAGAGCGATATTTAACGCGCTTATTTCTTTCAATCAGATTTTACCGGTATTATTAACGCTTGTATTATTTTTAATAATAGATTTTTTTAAGATAAATAATTTTGGAAACGGAGAATTTGCGGCTTTTAACGCGGCAATGACCTCGTTTGTCTATGCAATGACAGCGGCTTGTTCTTCAATAATGATGCTTGTCCACGTAAGACCGCTGTATGATAGAATAAAGCCTATTTTAAACGAACCGCTTGAGATCGGCGAAAACAAAATAAACGCGAAAAAATTTCGAGGAAACATCGAGGTCTGCAATGTTTCATACAAATATTCAAGCGACGGACCGATTATACTTGATAATATATCTTTTAATATTAAGCCTGGCGAATATGTCGCAATAGTAGGCCCGTCGGGTTCGGGCAAATCGACTCTGCTAAAATTAATGCTTGGATTTGACAAACCGTTAAACGGAGCGATTTTATATGATAAACAGGATTTGTCGGTTATTGATTTAAGAACCGCGCGGCGTCAGTTCGGAGTTATTCTTCAGGACAGCCAGCTTGCGCAGGGAGATATTTTAAGCAATATAATAGGGTCAAAAAAGTTGACTTTTGAAGACGCATGGGCGGCGGCGGGAATGGCTGGTATCGACAAGGATATTGAAGAAATGCCTATGGGAATGAAAACTGCTATTACAGTCGGCAGCGGGACTTTTTCCGGCGGTCAAAAACAGAGAATTCTAATAGCCAGGGCGCTTGTTTCAAAACCCAGAATTATTTTTTTCGACGAAGCAACCAGCGCGCTTGACAACCGGTCGCAATCTATAGTGATTGAAAATTTGGAAAAACTCCAATCGACTCGAATAGTTATAGCTCACAGATTGAGTTCAATAATAAAAGCGGATAAAATTTTCGTTATGGAAAACGGACGCATAGTTCAAAGCGGAACCTATTCGAGTCTTATAAATCAATCAGGGTTATTCAAAAAAATGGCGGAAAGGCAACAAACAAATTTTGAAAAGAATTAAAATTATAATATTATCATAAGCCGGATATACCGGAAAAGACGGTAATAGTATAAAAATATTTTATAATGTAATAAAGGAAAAAATATGTCGCAAAAAGGAATTTTAGGAGATACGTCAAATAATTTGTTCAGAAAACCGGCGCTTGATAATTATGCAATTCAGGAAGACCTCGAAGAACCTTTTGTAAAGATAAAAATAAATAAAATATATTTTTTGGCGGGAGCGGCATTCTTAATCGCCGCAGGAATAATTTTTTTTGCGTTGACTTACAATTAGTTTTTTTATTCTGTTCCTTTGGCAATTACCAAACAAACAGGCGAAAGCCAAAAATAAGTCGTTATAAAAAAAAGATTTAAACATAAAACAAAAAAAACGCTAAAGTTTTTTTGAAAACACGCCGATAAGAATAATACAATTGAGGCAACAAAATTCAAAATTAAATGATTACAGATAATTTTGAATTAAAAAAGGATTTTAACAAAAGACCAAGGACGGGAAATGTTGATTTTTCAATAATTAACCCGGACCTGTCTAAATGCAAAGACGGGTTTTTGTCGTTGGTAAAAATCATAAGAACGGTTTAAATTTTTTCGGCTTTTGCCGGATTTAAATAATATTTCGATTTTTTTCGAAGTAATTAAACAAGGATGTTTAATTTTAAGGGCAACCAATAAACATCTACATTTATTTTTAGTTTTCAAGGAGGAAGATTAAAATGGGTATGGAATCAGGATTAAGAATAATGCATAATGTCAGCGCAATGTATGCGCATAGACAATTATCATTAACCAACTTTAGAATTAACAATTCAATGGAGAAATTGTCAAGCGGGTATAGAATAAATAGAGCCGCAGACGACGCAGCCGGATTAGCGATTAGCGAAAAATTAAGAACTCAGATAAACGGTTTGGATCAGGCGTCGAGAAATATTCAGGACAGTATTTCATTAATTCAGACCGCCGAATCAGGGCTTGAAGAACTTCACAGCATTCTTCAGAGAATGAGAACCCTTGCGGTTCAATCTTCAAACGATACGTTGATAGATTCGGACAGAGCGTTCATTCAACTTGAAATCACTCAATTGTTAAGCGAAATAGATAGAATGCAGACAGGCGTTCAATTTAACACGAAATTATTGCTTACCGGAGTTTATGGCGTTCCTACAAGCGTTGATCCGTCAACCGGACAGCCTGGACCAGCTTCTCTTATTTTTCATGTCGGCGCAAATATGAATCAAACTTTTTCAGCTACAATAGGAAGCTTTTCGACAACCGGTATGGGGATAAACACGCTGGCTAAGGGACTTGGTTCGTCGGTAGAAACGAGGGCTAAAGCTGAAAGCGCGATAGGATTATTATCGGCGGCAATAAATCAAGTGTCCGAACAAAGAGCAAAACTTGGAGCGATACAGAATCGTTTGGAACATACTTATAATTTTGTATTGATTGCAAAAGAAAATTTACAGACTGCTGAAAGCAGAATCCGCGATGTGGATTTGGCTGCTGAAATGGTTAATTTCACAAAAGAACAGATTATGATGCAAGCTGGACAGGCGATGTTGTCTCAAGCCAATATGAGACCTCAAAACGTTCTTCAAATGTTGCAATAATAAAAAGTATTAGCGGCGGATTCTATAAAATTCAACATAGAATTTTATACATCCGCCGTTTTTTTTTAAAAGATGAAAATTCTAATAATCGACGGTTATGTCGACGAGCCGTCTTGTCTTGGCGTTCCGCCTTATATCAGCGTATATCCGCGTTATATTTACGGTCTTTTGAAATCGTTTAACTTCAGCGTAGATTATAAAACAATAGACGAATTGCGGATAAACGGCGCAAATATTTTTGAAAAATTCGGGCATAAAAAATCTTTTCAATCTGAAATCTTTTTTCAACCTGAAAAATCTTTCCAAAACGATAAAATACGACCCAACCAACCTTCAACGCTATCAACGGATAATGGATTGGATTTAAAAACATATAATTATGTTATAATTATAGGCGGATTGAGCGTTCCGGGCAAATACCTGTCCTCGCATCCGATTACTTTAAATGAAATCACCTCGATTCTATCATATTTTAAAGACGCGAAGTTTGTTTTAGCAGGTTCGCTGAGCCGGGGCTGGACAATTGAAGGTGGTAAAAAACCCGTAGCGCTTGATTATTCAAAATTCTCGCTTGTGACAAACGATAATTATCTGAAACAGATATTTGAATATTTTATCGGGCGGAGTTCGCAACAAAAAATCAATTTTGATAAAGAGAGTTTTGCTGTTATAGGAGCGGAATGCGTAGTAAGTCATCACAAATATCCCAATATTATATGCGAAATAGAAACGTATTCCGGTTGTTTGCGTTCTGTGAAATGCTCGTTTTGCGTCGAACAATTCGGAACCTTAAAATCATCGAGAAATCCGGAAAATATAATAAATGAAATAGCTGAACTTAATAAATTCGGAATAGTTCATTTTAGAATAGGCAATCAGCCTGATATTTTCGGATACGGTTCAAGCCGCGAAAATTATAAACCAAACCCTCAGATTATCGAGGAATTGTTTTACGGGATAAGGGAAAAAATAACCAATATATCCACTTTGCATACTGACAACGCTAATCCGGCAATTATCAGTCAATATCCTGAAGAATCGAAAAAAGTAATAAAATCGTTAGTAAAATATTGTTCCGGAGGCAACGTCCTTGCTTTGGGATGCGAAACTTTTGATAAAACGGTTTGCGCAATCAATAATCTGAATTCGTTTCCCGAACAATCGTTTGACGCAATAAAGATTATAAATGAAATTGGAAACGTCATATCCGAAAACGGAATGCCCAAACTTCTTCCTGGAATCAATCTTTTGTTCGGATTAGCCGGAGAAACCGGAGACACTTGGAAATGTAATTATGATTTTTTAAGTAAAATACTGGATTCAAATCTTTTATTAAGAAGAATAAATATAAGACAGGCAATTAAGTTTGACGGGTCTTATATTTCTGAAATCAGTTCCAAACCGTCGCCGAAATTAAAGTATGAGTTTGAACAATATAAAAAAATGATTCGGAAAGATATTGATAATGAGATGCTGAAAAAAATAGCTCCAGTCGGCAGAGTGTTAAAAAATCTGTTTATAGAAAAAAAAGACAAATACCTGTCGTTTGCCCGACAATTCGGCGCTTATCCGATAATTGTAGGAACCGCTGAAAATCTTGAATTTGAAAAATTTTTTGATATGATAATAGTGAATCACGGTTATAGATCGGTAACCGGATTATTATATCCGGTAAATATTAATACCATAAAATACGAATCGTTGAAAACCATATCCGGCGTTAATAAAGACATTGCAAATAGAATTATTTACAAAAGACCGTTTTCCGATATTAATGATTTTTTTAAAAATATTCCGGAACATATAACGCCTGTTTTCAATTCTCTTACGGAACATATAACGTTTAATTAAAACCAAAATTTTGGATTTTGTTGAACTTTATACATTAATCAGTTACTAAAATTATAATTATTTTGAGAGGTTTATAAAAATGAAAATTGGCGATAAAGTAGAACATCATGTATTAGGCAAAGGAGCAATATCCGATATTTTTTCCGAAAATAAAATTTCGGTGAAATTTAATGATAAAGAAGAAGCGCAAACGCTTGACCCGCGATGTCTTGTAATAATTGAAAATCAGACGGAAAATCAAAAAATGATACAGATTCAAAAAGAAAATCCTGCGGTAGATTACAAGCAAATAAAAAAAATAATTTCTGATGTTATAGATGAAAAATTAAATATATCTGAGGTAAATCTCGGAAACCGTTGGCATGGCGGAACGCTTATTTTAAAGCCGAAAGAATCCGATTTGAAACCAAAAGAAATTCCTATCGAAACATTTTTTCATAAAATTATTATGATACGCGATAGGTTACGGGTTCTGGAACAGAACATAAATTCCAACGATAAATTATGCGATGAAGAAAAAATAAATTTACAGCAGTATATTACCAGATGTTACGGCAGTTTGACAACTTTCAATATTTTGTTTGCAGAGCGAGACGACTGGTTTATTGGCGAAAAATCGTAAATACCGAAATATTTTTGATTTTACAGTAAAAATATTTGATGAAAAAACCTTCGAATTTGATTTACGGATTGGAAGATAATCCTCCGCTTATAATAAAAATATTATTAGCATTGCAGCATACTGCTCTGGCGTTCAGCGGCTCGTGCGTTATAATGCTTTTTACTACGCTCCTCAATCTTTCGTTTTATGAAACAATGCATATTATTTGCGTATCTTTGTTTATAAACGGCGTTGTAGTTATTCTTCATTCTTTAAAAAATAAATATATCGGGGAAGGATATTTTATTATTTCTGCGCCGATTCAGGGTTGTTAAGGTTAGTTTTTAGTCCCGTAGGTTTCCTGCGCTACGCGCATAAAACCTGCGGTTATGTGAAATTCAACCGCTTTCGCGGTTGAAGATTTTTCTAAAAAAATAATTTTTATGAATTCATAAAACTAAACTTTATTTAAAATATTTTAATAAAAGAAAAAGTGATTAAATCCGTGAAAATTCGGGTAATTGGCGCGGAAATTACCGACTTCGCATAAAGCGGAAAAAAAATTTATATATAAAGTCACGATGACGCTAAAAAACATAAATTAACTTTAATTATTATTTGTTTATTTTTTTCTCAGTGACTCTGTGTCTCTGTGGCAAAAAAATTGCAAAAATTGAATGAATTTTTTAACAATTATTACGATAATTTTTGCGGATAAATTTTTCTATGCGATAAGTTGTCTGTTGGCGAGGTTTTCCTTCAAGGAGAAATTTTATGATTAAAAAATTTATTGGAACTGTTTTGATAATTTATATTTTATGTGTAACTCCGAATTTATTATTTGCCAAGTGGATAAATATTCCTCAAAATAATACCGGCGCGCTGCAACTTACGCCAACTATATCAACCCAACCAACTCAAACAAACGCCTCGCGGTTTGCGCCCGTTCAGACAAAAAAAATTAAAACTCCGCAAGCATCGGTTTCTGTAAATTTTCAAGAAAATGCTCAAAATCAACCGGCGCAAAAACAGGGTTCGAAGAGCGGCGTTAAACTTGCGCCTGCGCCGGCGCAAAATGAAATAATAAATGTAAATATTTCTATACCCGGATTTCTGTTGAACGATATAAAATTAAGCGATACGAATTATCATTCGATTTCATTGTCCGGTATGAACAGTCAGAACGAGCCGGGCAAACCCGCGTTGCCGATGAAACGGATTTTTATTGAAATACCGGATAATGCTTCGGTTTCATTTGATATTGCGTCTCAACAACAAATTACTTTCGATTCGATTTACGCGCAGCCGAGTAAATATCCGAAAAAAAACAGCGGCTCTGATTCGTCCGCGCAATTTGTTATTGACAATACAATATATTCGGAAAATTCGTTTTATCCGCAGAATATTATTCATAATCAAAAAATAATTTTTATGCGCAATCACAGAATATTTGTTCTTGATATTGCGCCGTTTCAATTCAATCCGGTCGAAAAAAAACTAATTGTGAATTACGAACTTTCAATAAATGTCAATATTACTCCGAATAATATTTCCGAATGCGAATATAACCTTTCAAGTCCTGAATACGATAAATCAATGTCTGCCGGAATTTACGGATTCAACAGATACGCCGCGCCGGCGGGCGTTTTATCGACTACCGGTTTCGCGCCGCAGTCAAACAATTTGCCGCATTTAAGCAACTCGACATCGAGTTCTGTAACTTTTCAGTCCCCTGTAAATATATCCGGTTTGAAGTATATGATTCTTATGGACGACCAGTTTGAAGCAAACTCGAAATTAGCGGAATTTATTGACTGGAAGAAACGCAAGGGCTTGAATGTAACAGTCGTTAAAACCTCGCAAATAAATTCAAACGGCGCTCCTTATTATCCTGAAATAGTCAATTTTATGCGTTCGCTTGCTGCGGCTGATTATCCTGATTATTTGTTGATTATCGGCGACGACGACCCGGCAAACGGCGTCTCTGCCGCGTCTTATAATGATTCATTAAGAACCGACCTTGATATTGCCTGCAGGACTGACGACGATTTTATACCTGATATGTTTTACGGCCGTTTGCCTGCGTCGAATAATTCAGAATTGACTTTAATGCTGACAAAGATTTTGGAAATAGACAGAACGCCGCCAGTTTCGTCAATGTATGACAGAGTATTAGTAACCGGCGATCATGAGGAAGGCCGGCCTTATTTAGAAACGCTTGACGCTGTCGCCTGTTATTTTGAACAGAACGCCGGCGGCAGAAATTATGATTGCGTAAGAGCAATAGTTAATACTTATAACGCAGAAGAGAATTCATATTGGGATAATTATTATTCTATTTTATGGCAAAACCCTGAAGAAGATTGCGAGGTAATTGGAGCGCGATTATACAACACTCTTGTAACTGAAGACGAGGCGCGGCGCAGGATATTTAAAGAAATCAATGACGGCGCGGCGCTTCTGCTTCATGACGACCACGGCTATGAACTCGGATTAGGTCATCCGTATTTTAATTATTCGGATGTTAAATCGTTAAACAATAAAAAAAATCTGCCGCTTATTATGTCGATAAATTGTTCGACCGGCGCGTATTATTATCCAAACAATTTTACTAAAGAATGGCTTACTCATCAAAACGGCGGCGCGTATTGCGTTATCGCCGCTTCGGATATAAGTTATTTACCGTCATGCGACTGGATGATACACGGTATGTTTATGGGTTTATTAAGCGATTATCGCGAGTGGCATAATAATTCTACAAATCCGGACTGGACTACGGATTTGCCAATTTCTTCAACTAATATTTCTGCAGAAGGCAAAGCGGTAAAACTCAGCCCGATGCTTAATTTTGGATTGATGTATATGCTCGAAAATGAAACTTATTACTCGCTTAATAAATTACATTTTCAAATTTTTCATATTTTCGGCGACCCTGAAGCGTATATAATGCTTCATAATCCTGAAAATTTGCAGGTTAAACATCCGGCGCAAATTAATCGCGGAAATCAAAAAATTATTATTAATGCCGAAGACGGCTGCCTTGTATCGCTTTACAGTCCTGAATTGAATATTCATCAATCAGTTTACAGTTCAAATGATTCTGCGGCATTTAATATATACGCCGGCTCAACCGGAAAAATATTTGTTACTGTTACCAAATATACTAAAAGGCCTTACGAAAGCGTTATTGAAATAAATGATACAATGCCTATTGGATGCTGGAAATTCGATGATACTGCGGGCGATACTATACTTGATTCAGTTTACGGTTTGAATAGCGGCAGAAATTTCGGCGGGCAAAAAATAAACGGGCTGCTGAATAAGTCATTGCATTTTAACGGCATTGACGATTATGCGGTTATTCCAGAAACTTCTGTTAATAGTTTGCAGAATTTTACTTTTTCCTGCTGGGGCAACTGTGAAACTTCAGCGTATAATAAGAACGCGAAAATTTTTGAAATTTCCAATAATCCGGCAGAGCCGAACGCTGCTAAATATTTTTATTTAACTTCTGATAATCAGAATAAATGGGGATTTGGCGCGTCAGTATCCGGCGTAAATAATGAAATGTTCACAGCCGGCTACAGCCAACTCAAACAAAACGAGTGGGCGCACATTGCGCTGACTATCGGAAATAATACTGTTAAATTATTTAGAAACGGCGTTGAAGAAGCGTCGTCCGCAATTTCTATTTATCCGAAAGATTTGCAGCCGGAAAAATTTTATCTCGCGAGAGGTTTTAAAAACAACGATTATTTCGGCGGCTGTCTTGATGAAATGACGATTTTTGACAGAGCGTTGAATTCTGACGAAATAAAAAATCTCGCTAAAAATATTGTAAATATTTATGCGATGACAGAAACGGTTAATGAAAATTCTGTAAGCTCAGCAAAATTTTTAATTAAGAGATACGGTTATTGCCAAAATGCAGTTACTGTAAATTATTCCGTTTCAGGAACTGCGCTGCCGGGAATTGATTTTAAAAATCTGTCCGGCAGTATAATAATCCCGGCCGGTTCCGATTCGGCTTATATTAACATCACTCTAATTGACAACCAAATAACCGGCATTAACAAAAATATTGTTCTGTCTTTGATTTCAAATGATAATTACATTTTGGGAAATAATACAATTTCATCTTTAACAATCTTAGACGATGATAAAATTAATCTTCCGATTTTTGAAAATTTTGAAGATACTTTTGGGTCTCGCTTGAATTTATCGAGTTCATCTCAGTCCGGAAAAATCAGCGTTATTGCTGACGGCTCTGCGCCCGAAGGCGCGGCGTATTTATTGCTCGAAAAAAAAGACGCGCTGTCAGAATGCCTTAATTCGCTCGAATTTGATATTAAACTGCCTAAAAACGAAAATTTGGAATTATCGTTCTGGTCAAAAAAATGCGGCGATGCGGACAATACAATGTATGACGGACCGTATGACCCTTACGGTCGTTTGAATTGGAATTACGATGTAATTCTTGTTAGCGTTGTAGGCGATTACTGGTATAAAATTCTGGATTTGACAGGCGCGAATATTTCAGGAAACTGGAAAAAAATTAATATTGATTTGAGCGCGGCAATCGCTGCTGCCGGATATTACAATCCTGAATCAGTTAAAATCAGATTTAATCAATTTGGCGCGCAAACTGATACCGGCGGTATCGCGTTTGACGATATAAAAATTTATCAGAAAAAAAATATCAAGATAACTTCGCCGGCAAATAATACTGATACAATGCAAAATATTATCCAATTAAACGGAACGACTTTATTTACTCAAGCCGGCGATTCAATGGAAATTTATGTTAATAATGTTTTGCAAAAAATAATTTTTATAAATCAGACGAACCAAAGTTTTTCTGAAACAGTTGCATTATACGGCGTTAAAAATATTGCGAAAACAGTATTACGGCGCGGCTTTTATTCTACCGAAGATTCGGTTGTGATTAATTATTGCGGCTTACCGGCTTTTACTATTTTATCGCCGTCAACCGGCTCAATATTAACGAAAAAAAATATTTCAATCTCGCTTGCATCTTCGACCGCATTAGAAGGCGACACTGTAAAATTATTTGTGAACGGCAGTCCGCAGAATGTATTTACTATTGCCGGCAGTTTGATTTTTCCGGCTGAAATTATTGACGGGTTAAACAATATAACAATATTTTTAGAAGATAGATTTAACCGCTCCGTTTCCGACAGCATAACGGTTTATAACAATTTTTATAATATTTCAGCGCCGGATACTGAAACCGGTTTGTTTTATTTGAATATTTCAGGAATAATCGGAACAGATAATGATTATATAATTTATTTAAATAATTGCGATTCGTTTTATTTGACTGTTTCAAATACAGACAATTTCGATACCTGGTCGTTTTCGGCAAATCCTGTCGATACCGGCTTGTATATAAAATTATCTTCAAACTCAATAAAAAATAAATATGACACTTCTCAAATTGTAAATTTCGAATACGGCGTTACCACTGATTTTAAAATTGAATTTATTGATAAAAACAAACAATTATTAAACGCTCCACATTTTTCGGATTCCACAATTTTAAGTATGAATTATAAAAACAGGAATATTACTTCCAATCCGGAATTACTGCGGTTTTATTGTTTGAATATTGCAGATTCCAAATATTATGAATTATCAAAAAATAATTTTCAATATTCAAACAATTATGAAAACAAAAAATTATCTGCAATTACAAATTCAATCGGCGCGTTTTATTTAGGAGCCGCTAAAGATACATTGATTGTCTTAAACGAACAATTGGAACAGCAGAATATCAATGCCGGCGATACTTTTGTTTTTCCGCTTTATATTCAAGGCGATACTTTTGCAGGCGGCGATACATTGACAAAAATTCAAATTAAAAATACCGGTACTTTGCAGACGCTTGCTATTGATAAAATCGATTTTTACAGGGATTTTGGAACAATCGGCAGATTTGATTCCGGCGTTGATTTGTATATTTCGACTTTAAATAAAATCGGAGAAAATAATTTTTATTCGGAAATTATTTGTCCGTTTTCTGAAAACGATACTGGAACGCATTTTTTATTTTTGACAAAAACAAATACTTACGCTTTTCAATTTGATACTGCGTCTTTTGAAATAACCGCCGGAAGCATTCATTCCGCCGAACAAAACGCAGGACCTGCGGCAAGTTTGAATATTTCTAAAACTTGCTCAATAATATCCGGTTTGACGAATGCGCTGCCGCTGATAAAAATTTTATCGCCGGTATCCGGCGAGACGCGCCCAACCAATATTATCAATGTTTCAGGAACCTGCGCAAATGCTATACAAAACGATACGATTGCAATTTATGTAAACGGTATTTTGCAAAGCGTTTTCCGCATAGACGGCTTTTCCGACGTCTGGAGCGGCACTGCGTTTATAACAAACAAAACCGATACGATTACCGCGGTTATTACAAATCGTAAAGGAACTGCCATTGATTTTATTACTGCAAGTTTTTCAAAAATTGTTTCGGTTTCGCTTACTTCAGGTTCAGGCAATTATCCGAAATATTATTCGCGAAATATTGTTGATACTGTCTGCGTTATATCGTTTTCGCTTCAATCTGCGGTTTGCGATACATTAACGCAATTTGGAATATCTAACGCCGAAAATATGCTGCCGTCAAAAATCAAAAGCGTTTTTCTGTGGCTCGACAGCGACGCAAATGATAATTATTCTGCGGCTGATTCTTATATCTGCGAATTAGTTTGGAATTCGTCAAAACAAAGCTGGCTGAATAATAACATAAATTTTCCGTTTAAACCAAATGATACAAAATTTATCGTTACAATGAATTTCAGCGGGAGTATTATGAATTTTGACGAAGCGTTTCTCGCTGAGATTAAACCATATTCAATAAAAACTTTTTATTGCGAGACAGGACCAATTGAAACGCTGAAAAATACTGGCTCTATGATTATTTCATTTTTGACAATGCAAAATATTCAGCTGCCATTGGGCGCAAACAATGGCTTTACTTATTCCTGTATTAAAAATATTGACTTTGACAGGGACGGCGATTTGGATTTATTAGTTACCGGTTACGAAATAAATACCGGAAACAAATTCTTGCTGTTAAGAAATGATAATGGAATATTTGTCAATGACGAACAGCCGGCATTAAATAATAATCCAATACAATCCGGTTGCATCGATGTTGCCGACTATGATAACGACGGCTGGGTAGATATTGCCGTCTGCGGAAAATGCAATAATTCCGATAAGTTGATTTTGTTTCGAAATAATTGCGGCAAATTTGAAAAGGATATTGAGCCGCTCGGCGAGAATTTCAGATTATTTTCTGGAACAGTCAGATGGGGCGATTATGATAACGACGGTTATCCTGATTTAGCGGTGTGCGGCAGAGATAGCAATAATTATAATTATTACTTGTTTATATTAAAAAACGAGCGGGGCAGATTAAGAAAAATCAGCAATTTAATTGATGAAAATAACGGTTTTAACTCTGGCGATATTCAATGGATTGATTATGACAATGACGGGGATTTGGATTTGACAATATGCGGCGTTAACTGGCCTTATAAATTTATTTTTTTTAAAAATACCGGCAGCGGATTTATAAAAGATTGCGAGCCGTTCGGCGTAAACACTGGTTTAGGTTGGTCTAAAATTCAATGGGCTGATTACAATAACGACGGATTGCAGGATTTTGCAGTAAGCGGATTTGACGCCTCAACTTACTATTACCGGCTTATACTCTTTAAAAATACCGGCAGCGGATTTATTAAAGATTGCGAGCCGCTTGGCGCAAATAACGGATTGCAAAGCGGTAATTTGCAGTGGGCTGATTTTGATAATAACGGTTTGCCGGATTTGGCTGTATCCGGCAGCAAAATAGATATTAATTATTTGTTTATTTTACTGAATAATAACGGCAAATTTGAAAAGCGTATTGACCTGTTCGGCTATAATCAAGGATTAAGCGAAAGAGCAAGCGAAGTCGGCGATTATGATAACGACGGCGATATTGATTTAGTTATAACAGGCCGCAGCGATGATAACAATTATAAATTTATTATTTTTGAAAATCAAATATTAAATAGAAATCAAAGACCCGCTGCGCCGATTGTAAATACAATCTCTCAAAACAATTATTTGTTTGGAGATACTGTTTATTTCAGTTGGTCTGCAAATAATTTAGACGCTGAAACGCCGGACACTTCGCTTTC
>DAINAU010000091.1:0-17055 GCA_036733285.1 bacterium | reverse complement strand
ATTAAACTTGATGCATATAATTCCGACATTGATATACTTAAATATATTTTCGAATTTATTTTAAAAAACGATAATGGTAAGCAATTAACAAAAGAATTCACACTTGATATGAAACAAAACCTTTACGATTATATCCTTCTTAAAAATAAAAATATTTTTTATCACTGGGGAGATAAAAATAAAATTTTAGAAGTTTTATCTTTTTATTATTTATTCGCTCAAGATATTTGTAAAAAAAATAAAATTAATAGCGAACTACAATATAGGCAAAACATAAATGCCTTAGAAAACTCAATTTTGGAAATTCTTATTAATTCAACTGAAAACCATGAAATAGAACATCTTGAAGGCAAGGACGAAATCGAAGCATACCTGCATTCAATTTATAACTCCGTATCAGCATATCCGGCATTATGGAAAATATTATATTTAAGTTCATTTAAAGAAGACGAGAAAAATAATTATAACAAATACGGGAATGCCTGTAATTATATAATAAGTGAATTAAACAAATATTCTAATAAATATTACAAAAAAAACTGGACATCTTTACGGGAAAATGAAATAAAATTACAAGCAAAGAAAATATATAAAAAAATAGCGGCAAACGAATAAAATTTTTTATATGGAAGGAGTTGATAGGTTATGAAAAAAATTTTTTCTATAATATTTTCAATAACTATTATTTTTTTATTATGTTTTAGCTTAACTTCCCGCAATACCCAAAAAACAAATTCAGATATTGATATTAATAATTATATTATGGATATTGATTTACAAACTAAAGAAAACAGTTTCAAAATTAATTGCATTGTTGATTTTTCCGTATATGACAAAAAAGCGGATTTTATAAAATTTTCCATTAATACGGCTTATAAATTAGATAAAATCATAATTGATAACGAAGAATTATCAAGGGAATATTTAATAAATAATAATTATTTGAACTCAAGCGTTTTAACTATCCCAACGAAATATCTTAATAATAACAGCTCTCATATTTTGAGTCTCGGTTATAACGGATTTATTTATTGGATGTTTGAAGACAGATTACTGGATATGATAAGCGATACATACGCGTATGTCAGACCGGAAATCAAATGGTATCCGTCAAAACTTTGGGAAAAAAATTTTTCGATTTACCCTGATACATTTTCAGCAACATTACGATTTTACACTAAAAAAGATTATGATATTATTTCAATCGGCAGACTTAAATCAACAGATATTAAAGATAACCGGAAAATAACAGTATGGCAAACTGACGAACCTGTATGCTCTATGGCATTTGCAGGTTATTCCGGTTATAAAAATATTTTAAATGAAACAAACTTTACAATATATACAAATTATCAAAATAAAGCTGTAAATTCTTTATCTGTTAAAATCAGTAAAATATTAGATTTTTATAAAAACGCTATTAGCGAAAAAAATGGGAAAATTAATTTTGTCGAAATATCTCCTGATTATAAAGGCGGACATAGCGATCCTGGACTTATAATGTTAGGAACGCCCGGCGTTTTTTATAATGATATGGATATTGAATCAGAACGGTTATTAGCTCACGAAATTTCTCATCAGTGGTGGGGCAATTCGGTAAATTTTAATTCTTTTCAAGACGGAGATTGGTTATGCGAATCAATCGCAGAATTTTATTCATGGTATTATTTAGAAACGCTTTATCCCGATACATTTATAATGGATATGAAAATGCGGCATTCTATAAACCGGTATATTAGCTTTTTTTACTTGCTTTCAAAAAATCGTCCCACGCCATTGTTAAAAAATTCGGATTCATTTATTCCATATACTAAAGGGGCAATATTCATATATGAATGGTATAAAAGATTGGGAAAAGACAAATTTGATTTATTTATGAAAAAAATATTTAATAAAAACAATTACAGTTCATTGTCAGTTGATAATTTTTTAAACGAGCTTCAATCGTTCATTAAATCCGATTCGACTCAAAAAATTAATTTTAAAGAAATCGTAGATTTTTATTTAAACGATACTAATGTATATATTTCAAACGATATAAATAAAAACCCTGATTCTATCTTATTTGCTATAGGTGAAACCGAATTTAAAAAGACAATAAACAAAAATAAAATGTTAAACAATTTAGATAAATATTTCAAAGATAAAAATTGGAAGGAATTACTTCTAATATCAGATAATTTACTATCTTTAGATTTATCAAACGACGAATTCGGATTAGTATATTTTTACAAAGGTTTAGCTTTATCCAAAACTAAAAATTTCATCGAATCAAAATCTTTATTATTAAAAAGTCTTGAATTTTTACCGGCTTCGCATTGGACTTCCGCCTGGGCTCATAATACTATTGGAGAAATTTTGTTCAATGAAAAAAAATATGAAGAAGCCGAAAATCATTTCAAAAAAACGATTGAAATAAATGCGACAAATAATTCCGTTAAAACGGCGAAATATTTTTTAAAACAAATCCATAAAAATGAATAAGCCTCCGCATTTAAAAATTGTAAAAATAATTCAAAAACAACTATCATTAAATAAAAATGTTTTAGGAGTTTTACTTTATGGTTCAGTATTAACTAAGAAATTTTAAAACCTTTGCCGGAACCGTAAAAAAAATTTCGCCTTCGATAAATACTGCCTCATCTTCTTCGGATGATCAGGAAGAAAAATCTTCTTTTTATTTCTCTTATATCGAAGTTGAAATTGAAATCGACGAACCTTTTACGATATATAATGGAAAAAAAATCTATTTAAAAAAAGGAGCCGGATGCGACGGTCAAATTATAATCAAACAAATGAATATAATATATTTTTTAACCGCAAAAGCAAAATCAAAACTATCAAACCTGAGACATTTCAGTCTGCATTTTTAGACTAAAGGAAACAGAGACGGTTCTCAATTATATTGTCAGCGGAAATTTGCGTATGTCAGTAGTAAAATTATTTATTAGTTTCTTTGATTTAACGCTTGAATTTTTCTTTCTTTCTAATATTCTCTGATTAAATAATAAATTTTTTTAAGACAATTTTAATATTTGATATGAAAGAATCTGACCGCCGGTTCGGTTTATATGTAAATTTGCCGTTTTGCAAATTAAAATGCAATCATTGCGATTATACTACGGTTAAAGATTATAACGGTTATTCGGAAAAATATATAGACGCTCTTATTAAAGAAATCAATAATTATAAAAATTTTTGCATTAAAACAATTTATCTCGGCGGCGGAACTCCTTCTATTTTAAAAATTCGTTTAATCGAAAAATTATATAATTCAATAAAAAAAAATTTTAAAATCGAAAAAGACGCCGAATTCACAATAGAAATAAATCCGGACGACGTTAATAAAATTCTTTTAAAAAACTATAAAGATATAGGTATAAACAGGGTAAGTCTCGGGACTCAAACTTTCAACGATAAAATATTGCGGTTTCTCGGAAGGAGATACGATTCGCAAACGTCGCTGAATTCTTTAAAACTTATTTCTGAAAATTTTGAAAATTTCAGTTGCGATTTGCTGTTTGCCGTTCCTAAATATCAAACGTTGAAAACTCTTAAAACCGACGTTGAAAAATTATTATCATTCAAAGCGCCGCATATTTCCATTTATAATCTTGTTATAGAGAAACTTTCATATTTCGGATGGCTGGAAAAAAAAAATAAAATATCAGATATTTCAGATACGCTATATGAAAAATATTATTTGAATATATTTGAATTATTGACTAAATCGGGATATAATCATTATGAACTCTCAACTTATTCAAAATCAGGTTTCGAATGCAAACACAATTTGATTTATTGGAAGTCGGGGGAATATATCGGAACCGGTTCTTCCGCGCATTCGCATATTTCCGGCTCAAGAATCTGGAATTATAAATATCCAAAAAAATATATTGATATGATATTAGAAACCGGTTCCGCCGAAGAGGGAAGGGAGTTTCTTTCCGAGACGCAAAAACTTAACGAAACGATTATGCTTAATCTTAACCTCGGCGAAGGATTAAATATTTCAGAAATAAACGATAAATTTAAAATCGATTTTTACAAAACTTATTTTAAGAAAATCGAATATTTATTAAAAAAAAAATTAATAGAATCTAACGGAAACAATTTGAAATTAACTTTGAAAGGCAAACTTCTCGCCAATTCCGTAGCAATTGAATTAATGAAATAGGTCAAAAAAGAAATCTCAAAAGGGGTCATTGAATGTAATGAATGTTCGGGAATGACCCCTTTGAGACTGACCCATTTGAGACCCCTTTGACCCCTTTGCCGACTTTGCTCCACCTGCTGTCCGCTCTAATAAATTCCTCGCGCAAGCGAATATTGAAGTATGGCTTCGTTAACGCTCATAGCTTCGACGCGGACGCCGGAATTTTTTAATTCGTTTTTTAAAAACAAAAGTTTGGAAACAAGAATTTTTTTTGATTGCATTTCAACGCCAGCAGCCGGGGTATTGGGTTTTGGAATAAACGGATTTAAAGAAACAATGATATTAAAAGGTCTTTGGCTAATAGAAGTAATTTTTTTGATTTTAAAAATCAATTCAACTATAGCGGTCAAATCGCTTAATTCTTCTTCGATAAATCCATATATAAAATAAAGTTTTAACCGCGGAATCCCCGATTTTGCCGCAAATTCAACAATATCTAATAACTTGCCGGAATCATATTTTTTCCTTATTATTTGACGCATTTTTTCCGTTCCCACTTCAGGCGCAAGGGTTATCGTTTGCTGACCCGCTTCAAAAATATATTTTAATATGGTTTCATTTATATCGGCAATATTTAGAGAAGAAAAAGAAAATTCGATTTTATTCGATATTAGATTCTCAAGCAGTTTTTCAATGTCAGGATACAACAACGAAGCCGAACCGATTAAACCTATTCTTTTGATTTTCTTTTGTATCATTGATTGCGTTAATCTATTCTGCAACTCCTTATCTAAAAATCTTAATTTGCCGCGCGACGAACCCGTATTACAAAAATAACATTTATAAGGACAGCCGCGCGCGAGTTCAACCAAAAAAGCGTTTGGAAAACTGCTTTTTTCTGAAACTAAAGCCGAATATGCGGATATAGTTTCAGAAATATTCGGTTTAACGGAAAAATCGCCGCCTTTGAAAATAAACTCGTAATGCGATTTAATTTCGTCAATGTCTTCGCCTAATTTTATTTGAACCAACATTTGAATAAATTCAAGAACTATATTTTCAAAATCCCCTAAAATCACTATGTCCGAATAAATTTGCAGGAGTTTCGGATTAATAAAAGTAAGAGCTCCGCCCGAAATAATAGCGGGTCTTCTCCGTAATTTTTCTTTTGACAAAGGATATAGTTTTAATCGTTTTAATAAATCGATTATTTTATAAACGTCAAGTTCATACGAACTTGAAAACGCGATAAAATCAAAATCCGAAAGCTGGCGGCCGGTTTCAACGCTCGCCAATTTCCGATTGCTTTTGGGTTCTATATAAAATCTTTCGCAATTAACAATTTCTGATTCGTTTAATAATCTATAAACGGTCTGATGACCAAGATTTGCCGAACCGAATTTATAACTCTCGGGAAATATAAGAACCGCGTTTATTTGTTTGCCGTAATGAAAGTATTCCGAAAATAAAATTTCATTCATCTGTTATCTATTTACTGTTTTTGACGAAATTAAAGTTTAATGCGCTATCCGGGTTTAATATTTAAACGCTCTTTCAACGATTTTCTAATATTATATTAAGCCGAATTGACGGAAAAGGATTATGAGCAAATTATACTGTTATCCTTTTTCGATGAAATCCTGTTTAGTGTTTTGGGTTAATAAGACCGGCTCCAGCTCTTTGGGTTTACGCATTTTCATTTCAATTAAATAAAATACTAAGGGAATTATTAAAAGAACATATCCGGACATAGACTTAAAATTAAAAATAATTTTTAAAATAGCTGCGGCGAAACCGAATGTCAATCCGTAAATAATTTTCATTTTTTTGTTTTGAGGAACTGAAAAACCATCGTCAAGAACAAAAGTTATAAGAAAAAGAAAAGGACCTAAAATCAGAAAATTTACGATATTCGTAAATAAAACGCGATTAAAAACGAAACCGGATTTTATAAAAAAATATATAGCGGAAGGAATCATATAAGCGGCAACTGCCGAGACTAATATTCTGTAAGATATCGCCTTTGCGCCAATTTGCAGGAATAATCCTATTAAAATTGCCGTTAAGAAAAGTTCGCAGGGAGCTCCGATTGATAATCCTAAAAAAATCCGTTCCCAGCTGACGCTGTTCCCGTTTATAAAATATAGAGCCGACGGCGTTGCCGCAGTTATCAAATCAGGACTAAACTCGGAATAGGTTTTAACTATTTCAGAAGGCAGGGGCAATTGATAATAATGCCTGTATATAAAAAAAATATAACCCCATCCTAATATTATCGGGTTGAAAATACGAACGCCGGATTTTTTTAATAAAACATACGCGGCGGAAAATATAAAACTTCCAGTAATGACTCCGGCAATAGTTATATTGCTTACAATTGTCATAGGGAATATTAAAGCCAAATATAAGAAAGTTAAATCTATTTGTTTATAGAAATCTTTATTCCCAGTCAACAGTTCAAATATGATATGAATAACATAAGATGTAATAACAGAACTAAAATACACAATCAGAATTTGATTTTGAAAAAAAATAAAAGACGAAAAAATCAAGGGCATTGCCGCTAAAAGTTTAGCATTGTGAATTCCTTCGGCTTTTAATAAGTTAATTAAAGGTCGAATCATAAATCAAACCCCCGTTTTAAAAACTTTTTCAGTTTATTGATTTTATATTGAAGAGCCTGTCTTGATAAACCGAGTTCTTTGGCGCATTGACTTTTATTATAATTATTTTTCATTAACGAACTTTCTATAATAGAAGCTTCGATAGAATCAATTTTTAAATCGTATTTATTTTGAGAATTTAAATTTGTAAAATCATCCGGCGCCGAATTTATGTTTGATTTAATCAATTCAGGCAAAGACTGTAAAGTGATTTTTTCATTATCTTCAACAAGCATGCAATGTTCAATGATGTTCTGAAGTTCGCGGATATTTCCGGGCCAATTATATTTATGAAACAATTCAAAAACATCGGGCTCTACGCCTTTTACAAGTTTATTGAATTTCCTGTTAAACTTGTCAATGAAAGAAAAAACAAGCTGTTCGATATCGTTTTTCCGTTCTCTAAGAGGAGGAATATTGATTAGAAAAACCGCGAGTCTGTAATATAAATCGTTTCTGAAAGCGCCTTTTTCAATCATCTTATTTAAATCGCGATTGGTTGCGGCTACAATTCTGACGTCGGTTTTCATTTCCGAGGAGCCGCCAACGCGCATAAACGAATAGCCCTCTACGACCCGTAAAATTTTAACTTGCAAATCAATTGACAATTCGCCGATTTCGTCTAAAAACAAAGTGCCTCCATCTGCTATCTCAAAATATCCCGCTTTTGATTTTACGGCGCCAGTAAACGCTCCTTTAATATAGCCGAACAATTCGCTTTCAAGAAGATTCGCCGGAATCGCTCCGCAATTGACGGTTAAAAAATTCTTATCTTTTCGCAGACTGCGTTCGTGTATCGCCTTTGCAACAAGCTCTTTTCCAGTGCCGCTTTCTCCAGTTATCAACACAGTCGAAGTGGTTGGAGCTACTTTTATTATTAATTCCTGAATTTCTTTTATTTTTTTGTCTGTCCCAATTATGTTTGCAAATCCGCTTATAGATTTTATATGTTCTTTCAGAAGAATATTTTCAAGAAGCAATTTTCTATGCGAAAGAGCTTTTTCAATAATTAATTTTATAGCGTCGCTCTTAACGGGTTTGGCAATAAAATCGAACGCCCCGTTTTTCAAAGCTTCCCGCGCGGTTTGCCATGACGAATATGCCGTAATAATAACTACAGGAATATGCGGATAATTTTTCAACGTATATTCAAGTATTTCAAACCCATTCATATCGGGCAAATTTATGTCGCAAAGAATGACGTCGATTTCAACGGTTTCGCAAATTTTTAAAGTTTCTTTGCCGGTTGAAGCGAAAATCGTTTTGTATTCTGTTTCGTCCGAAAGAAGAATTTTCAAATTTTCCTGAACGTTTTTTTCATCGTCGACTATTAAAACATTATACTTCATTAATTTTTTCCACGGATATCCTTTTATGGAGCAAATTTTTGTAACCATTCAGGCAAGGTCTTCCAAAGCCGTTAAAACGGTTTTAACAATGACCGCTGAATAGTAATAATTTTATAATACGCCGCATATAAGTCAAGTTATAAATCATTCGAATATATCTCTAAATAATTAATTAGTTCGCGCCTTCAAAAGAGCCTAATTTTAACAATTCCATATTTAAATCAGATAATTCATCAATGATTTGCTTTAGTATTTTATGATTTTCCGTCCATTCACGGACTTTCACAATTATTTTCCGGATTTATGACGCTTACAGGAAAAACAATATGTAAAATGTGAAAAAAACGCCAAAAATAATAACGCTATAAATATAAAGACGTTAATCTTTATTTTGCAAAAGACGGGTGAACTTCAAAAAAGTAAAACATTGCCTAAAATGACATACAAAAAGTTTATTAAAATTTTTAGAACCATTCTGACTCTACTCAGCGCCGCTTGAGCGTTCAGCATCGCTTGCGTTTTAAGTATCGCTTGCGTTTCCAGCATTGCTTGAACTAAAATTACAAGAATTTAAAAGCCGAACCCATAGATTATTTATTACTTAATGATTGTAATTCTTTTAGCTATAGATCCCATTGAAGAATTAATTATATAAATATAAGAGCCGCTGACAACCGATTTTCCTTTATTATTTTTACCATCCCATATCGCTACGCAGCTTTCATTGCTTAAATCCGATATTTCAGAGCCGAATCTAAGTTCGCGGACGAAATCTCCGGAGAGCGTAAAAATCTTAATAGTTATGCTTTTATCCATAGGAAGATTTCTTATTGTAATTGGAATTTCAGGGCGGTTAGGATCCGGCCAAGGATTAGGATAATTAATAACAGTCCGAAGACTTTCAGGTTTAGCCCATATCTTTATTTTGTAAGGATTATCCGAATTTTTAGATATACCGCTTTCATACGCATAACCGATATTTCCTGAATCGTCTTCCGCAGCTATATAATATTTATAAATTCCTGAATTTCTACCGTAAGTAGGAACGGATGTTTTCCATTGGTTTGAATTAATTTTTTCAAAATAAATTTCCTCGTTAAACGCGTCAAGCCCGAAATACAATTTTACAGAAAGATTTTTTGAATCCGAATTATCGTATGCTTTGACAATCAGATTAAGCGTTTCGCCAGCCGACAATACAAACGCGTCTTGAACATATTCAAGTTCGGGCGGAGTAGTATCGGTAATTAAAACCGGAGGTTTATTAACTGAAACCTTCGCAAAATTTCCGTTTGAAGGATAATAAGAAACCGGCGAAAAACCGCTTGCGTCTTCTGCCAATATTCTATAAAACAAATGTCCCGAGTTCGCTTCATTTGCCGGTATCTCTCCGGTAAAAGTCGTTGAATAGGTCATTTGCAATTCTTTAATTGCTGAAGAAGCGGCAGAATGATAATATTCGATTTTGCCCGAACAAAGAATCGACGAATATTTATCGGAAATTTTAGCCGTTAAAATAATTTTGTTGTTTTCAATAATTTCCGAAACTGGCAAATGTTCAATGACAGGCGGCAGATAATCAATAAAATAAAGATTTACCTCTATCGGATTTGAATAATTCATAGCTTTATCAATCGCAAAAATTTTATAATTATAGGAAGAATTATAATATAACTGTTGAACATTATTAATCTCAGCCGAATCGTAAAAATTATTCGAATTAATGGTTTCAAAAATCAAAATATTATTTCTATAAATTTTATAAATAATTTCAGTTGAAGAATCCGCCGCGGAATACCAGTTCAACATTATGCCGAACGAATCAGAAGCCGCAAAAGAAAAACCGTTTAATAAAGGAGGTTCGGTATCGTTATCTTCAGCCAATCCATTTAAAACTTCAGTATAACTTATATTGGGTTTGGGAGATGCAAAGTCAAATACTGCAACTGTATAATAATAAGTTTCCCAAAAATCCAAATTAGCGGCGTCAATAAACATCGTATCCTGAGGCAATAAAGTTGTAATATCATTATTGGGATTGACCGTATCGGCTAAATTTTGAGTTCTGTAAATTTTATAATATGCCGCGTCTGCGGATACCGAAGGAGTCCAGTATAATTCAATTTGCGAGATTCCATTTATAACTTTAAAATCTGAGACAGGCGCAGGCGGAAGCGTATCGACCATTTGAGGAAACGCTTCTAAAATCAAGGAATTTTCGCTATGATAACCCGATTTATCAAGAACCGATATATAATAATAATAATAAGTATCGTTCACAATATCAGTATCGTCAAATTCAAATAACATCGAATCGGTTTCGGAAATTTTATAAAATTCAGAATCAAAATTTTGTTTTCTGAATATCAAATATTTTTCAATGTCGTTATTTCTGATTGAATTATCCGACCATTTCAGCTTAACTACGCCATTATCCGAATAAACTTTAAAATCAGAAACGGTGTCGGGAATCACTTCGGTTGAAACCGGCGAACACTGAAGAAATTCCGATTTTAGACCGGCGTTATCGGCAATCAAAATTTTGTATGTATATGATTCGTTAAATTTAATAGTTTTGTCAACAACCGGCTCGACAAAATATTTAGTGTCAAAAATTTCATTGTTCCGATAAATATTGTATAACAAAGTATCGTTCCCGTTATTATTGTTATCAGTCCATATTAACCTTGTTGACAATTGAATAGTATCGACTGAAACGCTGAAAGAACTCGCGCGATTAGGCGGAATAGCGTCCGCATAGACAATATTCATAACATTGCTGAATTCGCTTGCAAGATTAGACGAATCCATACATCTGATAGCATAAAAATATTTTTGATTTTCCACGCAATTATAGTCGTTATAATTTAAAACATTAGCTTGAACAGTATCATATAATTTTTCAAACGCATCTTCTTCCTTTGTAGATTTAAAGATTTGATATATAACAACGTCATAAGATTTTGATTCAGCCCATTTCAAAGCTATATGATTATATTCATTATTTAAATTAAAAGTGTCGGGTTTATAAGGCGGTTCAATATCGTAGGGCGTAGCCATTGCGGTAATCTGAGAATATTCGCTGTAATTCGGAGGAATGGAATTATCAAAAGATTTTACTTTATAATAATAAGTCTTAAGGTTTTCAAGACCGGAATCAATAAACTCGCTAATAGGCGCATAAACGACTCCCGCTATATCGTTTTGTTCGTATAAAAACATAGTGTCGATTTCGCTTCTTCTATAAATCGTATAGCCCAACAAATCAGCTTCAGTATTAGGAGTCCAATTAAGTTTTACGCTATTGCCTTGAGGCAGCGGTTCGGCAATCAATCCAATCGGAGCCGCGGGACTAACATTATTCGGAACAGCTTCTTTAGCCGGAGAAGTATCTCCGATATTTCCGGCAAAATCTACGGCATAAACCTTATAATAATATTTTTGACCGTTATTCACATTCAAATCGGAAATTAAATTAATATCATTAAAATCCGGATAAACCGGATTTGTGATAAACGTATCATAAAAGTAAGAATCAACTCCCTCGGCTCTTAGCAGTATATAATATCTTACGTCAGTATCAATCGAATTTGCGAACCTAATCGTAACTTTAGCGTCCATTTCATAATCAATGGCGGAAATATAAAGTTCAGGCGGCGCAGGCGCCGAGAAATCTGGATTTAAAATATACAACGGTTCGGAAGCGGCGGTTTTCATTGAGTTCAGAGCTATCACTCGTATAATATACCAGTCGCCGCTCGTTCCCGACAGATTAAAATTAAAAGTAAGAATGTTAAAATAATCCGCTTGCAAACTTTGCGTAAAAACTGTAGTTTCGGATTTTAAAAGAATTTCAAATCTGAAATTTTCAAAAGTATCGCTTAAGTTTCCGCAAGCGTCATATGTAATTATTTTTAATGTTCCGGTTTTTGCATTTTCATAATAAACCGTATCATATTCCGAAAATACAAACGAATCGGCATATCCCGATTTAACAAAAATTTTCGGACTGACAGCTGAATCTTTTCCGTCGTCGATTGATAAATAATATTCTCCTTTGATAAATAAAACGCAAGAATTATCAAAATATTTATAACCGTTGTCCGCCGGTTTAAAAGGATACATTTCAAGGATTAAAGAATTTTTTACGCTTTGATGCTCGACGGAATAAACAGAAATAGTAACAGACTTATTATAATCTTTATCGAGATTTCCAAACGTATCTATTGCAGAAACAGAAAAATCAAACGGTTCGTTTGAACGAACATCCGTATCGCCGATAACAGAAATCGTTTTGTATCCAATACGCAAATACGCGTTGCCCGGCGAATCAAGTTTGTAATAATTGGAAGCGAAACTGCTGTAAATTCCTTTTCTTGAAATATAAGCGTTGAGCAAATTGTTATCGCTGTATTTAACTGATGTGTCAATATCATAAGAAACATAAAATCTTTTATAACCGGATTTAGACAAAGAAATTTTTAAATCAATAAATTCCGCAGTTTTGGAATTAAAATTAAAAAATGATTCTCCGATAAGCGTATCTGAATTCGGCTGAAAAGATTTATCGGAGTTATCAATCCATAATTTAATTTTCTTCACGTCGTTTAAATTATAATTGCCGGAAATATCGGCGGAAACAATTATTTTGTTTAAAACGTCATTATCAAAAGACGTTGAAATTTCGAAATCAAGAACGAGAGCATTTGAATCGCCGGGAATCAGATTTTTATTTCCAACGTTATTAATTTTTACCGGAAGACCTTCTTTGAAAGTAATCGTCTGAGTATTTGAATAATCGAAACGGGACGCGGTTATATCCGCAACAGAAATATTTACAGAGCAGGGCGCGGAACTTTTCATTCCCAAAAATACTTTACCAGATTTATCCGAAGTATCATAAGAATAATCTATAGAAATATTGGAGGTATCGCCTGAAACGTCGAATTTTACGATTCTATCTAAAATGCAATTTCCATATTTGTCGATTATGTTAAACTCAATATCGGTTATATCGGTTCCATCGCCAAACCCTTGATTTTCACCCGAAAAATAGCTTAAAAACTGAGACGGCGACGACGGTTTAGTTATTATATTGAAATGAAATTCTGATTTGGATTGATTTAGAATCGCGTTAAAAACTGAGTTTCCCGATTTAGTATTATAAAAATATATCGTATCGTTTCCAAAATCGTCAGTAATACCCGAACAAACAATATATCCGTTATATGAGAGTAAATCTGATTTTATTGAATACGTTCTTCCTGAAATATTTTTTCCAGAACTTGTCTGCAAATGCAATTTATAGATTCCGGTATCGCCCGCAGTATCATCGCCGCCCGTCCGAATTAAATAAGAATTATTCGTATCGATATTTATAAAACTTACGTTCAAATTATGCATATCAATTTTTCCGGCGGAGTTTTCTATCTTTACGGATAATGTATCATTGATATCTGTTAGAGCCGCAGTGCCTGACCACAATCCGTTATTCTCAGTTAATACGTATTTTGAATTAAGAATATTATTTATATAAATATAAACCGCGTCGTTTTTTAAAGCGTAAGACGAAGTTCCAAAAACCGATATAATGCCGACGGAAGTTTCAAAATAATTTACAGGAGAAAGAATCTCGATTTTTGGCGCAAACATCAAATAATTTACAGCGATTGTATCATAAAATTTTCTGCCGAATCTGTCAGTAAGTTCAGAAACTACGCTGTCGCAGCTTGAAACAAGCTTTACCGTTCCAGACCACTGAGAATTTAACGAAACAAGTTTGATTGAAGATTGAAAAACCGAATTAACATATAATTTCACATTATCCGCAGGATGCGTTTTTGATGAAGTTCCGAGAATTGAAATTGTGGTGATTGATGTTTCGCAATTATTTTTAGGCGCAATTATTTTTAACGAAGGAGCGTCAAAATAATTAAAAATTATAGTATCATAATAAATTCTCCCAAATGCGTTAGTTAATTTCAAAAGCAAAGAATCGCCTATTGAAGAAATAAAAACAGGAGCAGACCAAAAACCGTTATAATCCTGAATATTATAACGATATTGAAAATTATCATTTACAAAAAATTCAATCGTATCGCCGCGCAATGTTCCGCCGGTAGTTCCCGAAACAACAATATTATTTACGAAAGTATCGTTATGGACAGGATAATTCAAAACGGCAATCGGTTCCTTAATAAAATTTATTGATAACGAATCGGATTTTTGACGGTTAAACTGGTCTGTTAAAATAACAGTAATTGAATCGTTTAATCCTGAAATTTTAGCGGTTCCGCTAAAACCTCCGTTTATACTTTGAATAATAAAATCAGAGTTTAAAATATTATTGCAGAAAATTTCCACCCTGTCATTAATCTGCGATTGCGCGGTAGTTCCGTTAATCGATACTATTGCTCCGGTTGTATCCGAATTATTTTCAGGAGAAGATATTTTAATCGACGGCTCTAAAAAATAATTAATCGTTATTGTGTCAAAATCATATCTTCCGAATCTGTCGCGTAATCTAACGCTGACTTTTTCGTCTATGCCAGACAATTCTACAGTTCCGCTAAACGATCCGTTAAAAGAAGATAAAATCAGTTCGCCGCTTTTCATTGAATTAACAAATATTTCAACGGTATCTGCTATTCCGGAATTTGAAGTGGTTCCCGAAATTAATATTATATTAGACATTGTATCGTGTATAATTAAATCGGGATAATTGATTTTTATATCGGGATTTTTGTAAAAATTTAAAGATGCAGAATCAAAATATATTCTACCGAACCTGTCCGTAAGTTTAATAATTAATTCGTCTCCGATACCGGATAATTTTATACTATTCAAAATCCAGTTGCCTGAATCCGATATAATAAAATGTGAATCCGTCAAAACGCCGTTCACATAAGCTTCAACCGTATCGCCCGCCCTTGTAAAAACGCTTGTTCCTGAAACTGTTATAATTTGAACCATAGTCTCATAAAAATCATAATCAGGATAAAGGATTTCAACTACAGGATTATTTATGTAAGATAATATTATCGTGTCGAAATAGAGTCTTCCGAATTGGTCTGAAAGTTTTGCGGAAATAATTTCATTGTATCCGGATAATTTAACGGTGCCCGACCATTCAGAATTAAGAGAATCGAGATGAATCTCCGAGTTAAA
This sequence comes from bacterium, assembly GCA_036733285.1. Lineage (GTDB taxonomy): Bacteria > JAGOBX01 > JAGOBX01 > JAGOBX01 > JAGOBX01 > JAGOBX01. The sequence goes on along the minus strand of DAINAU010000091.1, from coordinate 1,720 downwards.
TACGCCGTTCGTAAAAAGCTGTATGGTATCGGGTCCATTTATATTCGATGAAGTTCCTGAAATGGAAATAATCTGAACGCATGTGTCGATATTTTCAGCAGGCGATATGATATTGATTTGAGGAAAGCTTAAATAATTAACTATAACCCAGGTTTCAGGCGACAATCCGAATTTCGAAAAAATTCTTACGCTAATCGTATCATTTATTCCTGACAAACTAACCGAGCAAGACCAGTCTCCGTTTAATCCCAAAACAACCGAATCATGATTAATTCCATTAACATAAACGTAAAGAGTATCGCCCTTCAAGGTATTATAAGAAGTTCCCGATACGCTGATAAAATTATAAAAAGTATCGTAATTCAAAAACGGATACTGAATATTAACCGAGATATTTCCAAACTTATTTATCGTAATTGTGTCATAAGAATGGCGGCCAAACTTATCTAAAATCTTAACGCAAATTTTATCATTTTGAGAATTTAGTTTGACAGTTCCAGACCAATTTCCGTTTAAAGAATTTATAAAGGTTCGGCTATTTTCAATAGCGTTGACAAAAAGCGTCACGGTATCGTTTGGTTGAGAATTATAACTTGTTCCTGAAATAATCAAATCCTCCAAATTGGTGTCAATATTATTGTCCGGAGAGGTTATTGCAACAGATAAATCAGACAAATATAACGCCTTAATATAATCGGTATCATATTCTCCAAAATAATTTTTCAAAACTGCAAATACGGTATTAGCTTGATTATTTAATGAAACGGTTCCAGAAAATAATAAATTTTCCGAATAAATTTCCGTGATAGAATTTAAAATATTTCCGCAATAAATATAAACGCTGTCGCACTGATAAGCGCTGATAGCTTTTCCTTTTATATAAATTTGATTAAGGTTTGTATCGGCGGTATTATTGGAATTAACCGGATAATTAATAAATATTTTCGGATTACCGTAATAATTTATTGAAATGGTATCATACGCGGTTCTGCCAAATCTGTCCGTTAATTTCGCCGATATGCTGTCGGCTAAGCCGTTTATTGCAACGGTTCCAGACCACATAGAAATGTTATCCGCAATAATGATCATTGAATTTAAGATTCCATTAACGAATAATTCAACTGTATCTCCTGCTCCGCCGCCTACAGTCGTTCCGCCCGCTATTATTAAAGAAGCCGAAGTATCAATATTATTTTGAGGAATAATAATTTTTATCAAAGGCGGTTGAAAATAATTTATTTTTACCGTATCATACCCGATTCTACCGAACTGGTCTGTCAATTTTACCGTTATGCTGTCGTTATATCCGTTAAGCATTACGGTTCCGCTCCAGTTTGAATTCAAAACGTTTAAATTCTGAACGCTGTGAGGCGTCAAGTAATTTCCATTGACATACAATTCTATAGTATCCGGACTGTTTATGTCCGCAGTTGTTCCGCTTATTGTTATTATCCGCGTCATTGTCTCGTAATTATTTGCAGGATTCGTTATTGATACGGCCGGATTAGCAAGATAATTCGCTATTATATAATCCGTTGACGACGGGCTCAGTTTCGGATATACCGCTACGCTTATAGAATCGTTTATTCCGGTTAGCGCAGCGGTTCCAATCCAGTTTCCGTTGCTCGCTGATATTGTTATCGAATCCTGATATGTTCCGTTCGTATATATCCATACCGTATCGTTTGCCGTCGTTCCGTATGTCGTTCCGCTTACCGTT
>DAINAU010000090.1:0-17619 GCA_036733285.1 bacterium | reverse complement strand
GGCTCCTTTAAGCAGTATATTCCTTACAGAAGAAATGTAATAAGACAACGGAATAAACTTTGTAAGAGTTTGAGCCCATAATGGCATATTTTCAACCGCCGTAAAAATACCGGACAATAAAATGAAAACGACCATAAAAAACCATGATAAAAACATAGCCTGCTGCTGAGTTTCGGCTATGGTTGAAATTAGTATTCCGAATGATAAAACTCCGATTAAATAAATCACAGTTAATGAATATAAATTTATAACGCCGCCTCTGAAAGGCGTCCCAAAAAATAATTTTGCTACAATTATTCCAAACGTAAGTTCAAAAAGACTTATAATTAAAACTGGAATCAACTTGCCTATGATAAGTTCATATTTCAAAACCGGCGATACGTTAAGCTGTTCAATTGTCCCGATTTCTTTTTCTTTTGCGAGACTCATCGCGGAAAGAAACATTCCGATAATAGTAACAAGAATAACCAGTATTCCCGGAGTCATATAAAATTTATAATCTTGAGTTTCATTATACCAGTTGTAATGATTAACCGCGGATTGTCCGTTGATTCCATAAAGGTTTGATTTCACGTTAAAATTATTATCCATATTTGTTTTGAAATCCGTTAATATTGAAAACGCGTATGCGTTTATTACGCCTGCGGTCGAACCGTCTATGGCATTTATAATAAACTGAATACGCTCCTTATTCTCAATCGTTAAATTTTTTTCAAAACGGTCGGGTATGACAAGTATAAATTTTATTTTATTCAGACGCATTAGATTCTCAGCGTAATTTATGTTAGTTGAGCTTCCATAAAAATCAAAATATGGGCTTCCATTATATTTGGATATTATTTCTCTTGAAATCGGAGAATTGTCGTAATCAACCGCGTAAAACGATATATTCTTCACTTCAAAGGTCGCCGCGTTAGTCAAAATTATTAACTGTATCAAAGGCATTACAAAAATTAATGGAAGCATTCCTTTATCTCTGAATATCTGCTTGAATTCTTTTATTATCACGGCATATATTTTTTTCATAATCTTCTATTCGCCTAAATTAATTTTACAATTGCAGTCTGTCCTTAAATTTGATAACGCTGATAAATATAAAAAACATTGTCATCCCAATAAGAATTAATGTTTCTTTCCAGATGAATTCCAGACCGGCTCCCTTAAGCATTATATTCTTTATAATTATGATAAACCATTTTGCAGGAATTATATTCGTAAGTATTTGCAATGCGTAAGGCATATTGTCAATCGGAAAAATAAATCCCGACAACAGAATCGTAGGCATCATCAACGCCACGAGAGCTATCATCATAGCTGTCATCTGAGAAGACGTCGCAGATGAAATCATAATTCCGAGAGACAGCGCCGTGATTATAAACAGACAGCATTCTCCGAGAAGAAGAAACAGATTTCCGTAAACCGGAACCTCGAAAACAAATTTGCCTAATACCAATATTATTATTGAATTAATGAACGATAAAATAATATACGGAATAACTTTTCCTAAAACAATTTGCAGCGGTTTTAGCGGAGACACAAGAAGTATTTCCATTGTGCCAAGTTCTTTTTCTTTTGTTATAGAAATGGAAGTCATAAGCGCTGAAACGAGCATAAGGATTACCGCCATTAATCCTGGAACAAACATATATGAACTTTTAAGCTCTGGATTGTATCTCATTTTGGTTTCCGCAAAAATATTATGATAATTTTCGCTTTTGGAAAATGACATGGCATTGAAATCCCCGACAATGCCCGAGAGATAAGAAAGTATTAGATTTGCGGTATTAGGTTCCGAAGAATCAAGTATCAAATGTATATTCGGCTTTATGTTTTCAGAGACTAAACCGTCTGAGTTTGCGCCTATGATTACTGCGGCTTTAATTTTTCCTTGTTTGAATTCCGGCTCAATTTCAGAATAAGAATTAAAGTAAGTTTGCAAATCAAAAAAACCTGTCGATAAAATTTTTGAAACGAGTTTCTGCGAATTCATATTTTTTAAATTGTCAAGAATTCCAATTTTAGCGTAATTCAATTCGTTTGTTATAGCGAAACCAAACAGCATGATTTGAATGACCGGCATCCCGAATATTATAATTAAAGTCCGGTAATCGCGGAGTATATGAATAGATTCTTTTTTTACAAATGCTATGAATTTTTTCATTTTGTTATCTTGCCAATTTCAAAAACGCGTCGTACATTGTTTTCGAATTAAGTTTTTCCTTTAAAAGTTTTGGACGGTCAATCGCCGCTATTTTTCCATTTACCATAATTGAAACCCTGCCGCAATATTCGGCTTCGTCCATATAGTGAGTTGTTACAAAAATAGTCGTTCCTTTATCCGCGCTTTCGTAAATAAGTTCCCAGAATTCGCGGCGGGCAACAGGATCTACTCCGCCCGTTGGTTCGTCGAGAAAAATTATTTTAGGATTGTGAATGCCTGCGATTGAAAAAGCGAGTTTCTGTTTCCAGCCCGGCGGCAAGGTTTTCAAAAGTTTGTTTTTCACATTTTCAAGTTTGAATTTTCTAATTATTTCCCCGCATTTTTCTGAAGCCGCGTTTCTGGATAATCCGTAAATTCCAGCGTAAAATTTTATATTTTCGGATATTGTCAAATCTTGATACAATGAAAACTTCTGACTCATATATCCAATATTTGATTTTATATTCTGTCTCTCGTTATACGCGTCAAATCCCGCAATTTCCGCCACGCCCGACGTAGGTTCAAGCAAACCGCACATCATTTTTATAGCCGTCGTCTTACCCGCTCCGTTGGCTCCGAGAAATCCGAATATCTCGCCGCGTTTTACGTCGAAACTTATTTTATCTACCGCTGTAAAATCTCCGAATTTTTTTGTCAATTCCTTGACTGTAATTATTTTATCGCTAATCATTCCGCGAGCTCCATAAAACAATCCTCTATTTCTGGCTCGACGGTTAATACTTCTATTTCTTCGTTATTTTCAGATTGAAGATATTTTATCAAATCGGCCGGAGCGTAATTATTTTTAAGTATTAAACGCAGATGTTCGCCAAATGGATAAACCTTGAGAGTTTCTCGATACTTTTTTAAATCGCCTATAGTTTTATGAAAATTTGACGTCTTAACTGCGTAAATTTTTTTTTTATATTTCTTTAAAATATTTTCGGGAGTATCGTTTATTAAAAGTTTTCCGTTTAATATAAACGCCGTTTTATCGCACAGTCGGGCTTCGTCCATATAAGGAGTTGACACAAGAATTGTAATGCCGCGTCCTGCAAGTTTTTTCAGAATTTCCCAAAACTCTTTTCTTGATACCGGATCGACGCCTGTGGTGGGTTCGTCAAGAAGAAGTATTTCAGGTTTATGAATCAACGCGCAGGACAGAGCTAATTTCTGTTTCATTCCGCCTGACAGCCTGCCGGCGAGCCTGTCTTTAAAAGGTTCAATTTGAGAATAAATATCTTTGACTATGCCGTAATTTTCTTTTATTGAAGTTCCGAATATATCCGCAAAAAAAAACAGATTTTCTTCTACTGACAAATCCTGATACAATGAAAATTTTTCAGGCATATAACCGATGATATTTCTGATTTTTTTATAATCTGAGGAAGCGTTTAATCCGCTTATAAAAGCCTTTCCCTTATCCGGGAGTATTAAGGTCGCGAGTATTTTGAACAGAGTGGTTTTGCCGGAACCGTCAGGTCCGAGAAATCCTGAAATTTTTCCTCTTTCCGCCGTCAATGTAATATCATTGAGAGCGGCAGTCGCTCCGTAATTTTTAAAAATATGTTCAATTATTATTGCAGTATAGTTCGTATTCATATTTACCGCGCAAATTTATTTTTTAGTTTTAATTCTGCCGGCATACCTATTCTTATATATCCGTCGTTTTGAATTGAAATCTTAACGCTGTAGACAAGTTTAACGCGTTCTTCTTTAGTTTGAATCGTTTTCGGAGTGAACTCGGATTTGTCTGAAATAAAAATAATTTTTCCGGAATAACTTCGGGTTTGAGCGTTTTCGCCGTCGACAATTATCTCGGCTTCCTGTCCAAGCCGGACCGAGCTCAACTGTTTTTCCGAAATATACGCCCGCAAATATATATTGCCCAAATCCGCAAGTTTATACAGAGGTTTATTAGGTCCGCATATTTCTCCTGTTTCTGAAAATTTTGTTATCACCGTTCCCTCGCAAGGATTTTTTATAACGCATCTCTGAATTTGGTCGTCAATCTGCGCAATTTTTACGTCTATCAGTTTCATTTCGCTTACGACCGATTGTTTTTGAGTCGAAACATTTTCAATCTGACGTTCAAAAACTTTAATCTGACCTACAATGTCGTCAACCTGTTTTTGCGTAGCCGCGGCTTCGTCAAGCATTTTATTAAATCTTATTTTGTCATTCAATAGAATTCTCTTTTGTTCTTCAATAATTTCGATTTGAGAATTTATATTGACTATTTTTGATTTTAAAACGTCCTTTTGCGCTTCGAGTTCTTTTTTTTTTAATTTTAACTGATAATCGTCAATATAGCAAACAGGCTCGTCTTTTTTTATAAAATCGCCTTCTTTAACCTCAAATTTCAGGATTTTACCGGATATTTCCGACGACACTAAAATTTCGGTAGCTTCAAAATTACCGTATGCGTCGCTTTTATTATTATTATCCGAACAAGATTGAAATAAAACAAATGTTATGAAAATTAACGCCGCTAAATCTGCGAAATAATTTTTTAACTTCATAATGAATCGCCTCTTATTATTTTAAAATTAGCAATATAATATTTAAGCTGAATTTCATGGGCTTTTAAAAGATTTTTAGCGTTTAGCAGATTATTCGAATTTATCAAATATTCGGTGGCGGTTATAACGCCGTTATTATACTGGGAAAGAATAACGTCTAAGATTTCGCTCCGAAGCTCTATATTTTCTTTATCCAAAATAATTATTTTTTTTAGCGACTCTATCTCATAATACAATTCCATCAATAAGTTTTTTATGTTTTTATTGAAAGCTTCTTTTTGACTTTCTATCGCCTTACGTTCCAATTTGTTTGATGATTTTTCATTTCCCGCCAAATTCCAATCATAAATTTTCCAATTTAATTTTATGCCTGCAACCGCATAATTATCAGTTGAATTTTCAAACATATTCAATCCGGGTTTTCCCCTTCCCGCCTGAATAAAAGCATTAATTTTAGGTCTGGTTTTAGCTTCTGAAATATCGCCGGCTATTTCAAGTTTTTTTTTCTCGGACTCATAGAAAAAATTTTCAGGACGCCGGTTTGATTCAAAATCATTGAAAACCGGAACCGTCATATCAGGGTCTTCGAGTTTATCTGAAAAATTAATTTTTAAACCGGTTAATTCATTTAGAATTTCTATCATTGCTTTCCTGCGGTTTTGATTTGAAATTAAATCTTGTTCAATATTTATTATTTCGCTCTTTATTTGCCGTAAATCGTTTTTAAGTTTAACGCCGTTTCTGACAGCCGATTCTATTGAATTATAGCGGCTTTTTAAATCCGATAGCGTAGTTTCATAAATTGTGATACGCTCTTCGGCTAACATGGTTTCAAAATAAATTTTGCAAACCTTTTCTTTAAGCGAATATAATTCAATCTCTATCTTTTTAATTCTCGAATAACGATAAGCATTTTCCAATTTCTTTCTATTTCCGGTCAACCCCCCGTCATAAATCATTTGCTCTATTTCAAGGTTTAATTGAATTTTTTCTTTATCGAGAGCCGGTATTCCGTCGGTCTGATTAGAAGCTGAACCGCGCAAATAAATCGCCGGAGCCCATTCTTTACTGATATTTGCGATATTAATATCGGTTATTCCGTCATAATATTTTGGATTTTTTACAAGCGGATAATTTTTATAAAGACCCTCAATGCAGACTCCAATAGTTATGTTGTCTGCAAAAGAAAAATTAATATGAAAAACAAATATGAAAAAAAGGGTTATTAATCCGGTTATAATAAACCTAATTTGCAATCTGCCTTTTCCGATAATTTTCATTATATTGTTCTACTCCTTTTCATACTGTTAACGGCTTTTCGGTTTATGCGTTATTCGCGATGAACCGGATTTATAAGCGAATCCATAATAAAATCCGCTATTATTTTTTTCCTTTCTTCCATCATTTTTTTATATTTTAATTCCGATATTCCTAATATTGCGCAAAGCATCGGTTTAGCCGGAAAAGGAAAAACGCACATTGATATTATATTCATAAATAATTGAAACGGATCTATTTCTTTGATATTTCCAGCTTTCGCCTCTTTTTTTATTTGGTTTATAAAATTTTCAGATTTGAATTTTACGTCGGATTCTTTAATGACCTTGACAAACCTGTCTGGATTTTTTGCGAGTTCAGTCATAATAAAGGGAATCAGATATTGATTTTTTGAAATAAAATCGATATAATTCTCCGTCATAAATTTAATTTTATCTTTAAGCGGCATATCTTTTTCGATTATTTCTCCAAGATTATTATATATTTTTTTAAAACAAAATTTAAATATCAACTCAAATAATTTGTCTTTGCTCCGGAAATAATAGTGCAGCGCCGCTTTATTGATTTTTGCTTCGTTTGCTATTTCCTGCATTCTTGCGCCGTCGTATCCTTTTATTGAAAAAATTTTTTTCGCGGCGTCAAGTATTTTCAATTCGGTTTCTCCGGCAGTTTCAAAAATTTGTAAATCAGTCATTTCACTCCTCCGAGTTCGGAAAATATTAATTGATAAACATAAGCCCGATAAACGGGAAAAATTTAACTATATGATTTAACCATTTGGTTAAATTTTATAATATATTTTTTTTATGTCAATATTTTTTTGCTGCAATCTTTCAAACGTTCAATCATTCGGGGATTTAACCCGAAAACCGCATAAGGATTTTGAAAAATTGTTCGGACAGCATAGAATACTTGTTTCAGACAATTTTTCAAAATCTTAAAAACATATGATTTACGGCTAACGCCGTAAATTTAATAAGTTTTCGGGTTTTTAGAAGTTTTAACATAAATTGCGATTTTAAATCTCAATAATACGTCTATGTTTTGAAAAACTTCACTTTACATCTAATGCATTATTCTGATTTAAAAATTTTGTAAAGAATTTGTCGCTATTCAGACGCTTTTCTTAAATCGTTAAAACGTTTTTAGTTTATCGATTATTTTCATAAACTTCGCAATTAATTGAGGGGTTTAAGAAAGATAAATATTTATTTGTTACCCGGTTTACGGTTTTTTATAAACCTCAAAATTGATATAAATTTTCTAATGAAATTCGTTTCTATTGCGTTTATTTTTAAAATATTTGACGAGCGGTTGAATATAAGAATCCGTATCAGTAATTTCTATATATTCGACGCCAGATTTATTAAACGAATTTTTTAAGGATTCGTTAAGCGTTTTAGATTCGTATATAAAATAATCTCTATTTTTTTTATTGCCGGAATCAAAGACTGCTGTTTCGCCCGTTTCGGCGTCAGTCCATTTTATCAATCCTGTATTTTCAATATTGGATTCAATTTTATCTTTAAGCATAACCGCGATAACGTCATGCTTATTCTGGAGTTGGGATAGTTCGCCGCAATAATTCGAGTCAAAAAAATCCGATATAAAAAAAATTGTAGATTTTTTTTTTAACGATTTTATAGCAAACCGTATCGCCTTTGCAATATCGGTTTTTTTTCCGGCGGGTTTATACGCGAGTATTTCTCTGATGATAAGAAGCGCGTTCTTTTTTCCGTATTTGGGAGGAATAAATTTTTCAATTTCATCGGTAAATAAAATTACGCCGGTTTTATCGTTATTTTTTAAAGCCGCAAAAGCGAGCAGAGCGCTTATTTCCGCGGCTGTTTCAAGTTTTGATTTTGACGAAGCGGAAAATTTGAGCGAAGCCGAAGCGTCTATTATAAAAGTAACGTTGAGTTGCCGTTCTTCATTGAATACTTTTAAGAACGTTTTTGAATAACGCGCGCTTGAATTCCAATCAATAAAGCGAACATCGTCGCCTGAAATATACTCCCTGAGTTCGCTAAAATTTATCCCCTGTCCTTTAAAAACGCTGTGATACTCGCCCGAGAATAGCTCGTTGACAAGTTTTCTTGATTTCAGCTCTATAAATTTTATTTTTTTTCGCAATATATCGTCGTTCATTTTTTTAAGAACAATCTTTTTTACATTAGATTTTTAATATCTTGTCAATAAATTTCTTGCATTTACGGCAAGAATATTTTTTGAAGCGTTTTGAAACCTATATAAATTACGGCTTTTGGGCGATTTTCAAAATATTCAACACCGAGTCGCCGTATTTTTTAGAGGTTTCAAGTTCATAAAAATCGTCGATATCCTTAACCTCTCTTTTGGTTTCAAAAAAAATGACAGTGTTTTCTGTCGCGTTTTTTTTAAAAAAATTGGAGTTGAGAATTTTTTCTCCGATATTACAGTCATACGGCGGATCGATATAAACCGCGTCGAATTTAAAATTCAAGAACTCCAGAATTTTAACGGCGTCTCCATAAACTACTGCCGGTTTGTTTAAACTTGTTTTTACGCCGATTTTTTTCATTCCGCCAAATTTAAATTCTTCGTAATTAATTTTTGATTTAATAAGATTAGATAACAAATTTTCGTAGACGCTTTTGAATTTTTCTGAAAAAAAAGGGATAAATCCATGGCTTGCAGCTTCGATTCCCATATTGCCGCTGCCTGCGAACAAATCTAAAAAATTATTGCCCTCGCCAAAATTACGATGACGCAACATATTAAAAACCGCAGATTTTACGATAGATTTAGTAGGCCTAATCGATTCGTGAACTTTTAATTTAATGTTTTTTAAATTACCTGATGAAATTGTTATCATTTGAAAGAAACCTTGCGGAACCCAACCGGTTTAATCTCGAACTTTTAATTCTTGAAGATTTATCGCTTAATAAAACTTCGGGATTTATATCTGGATTAAGCGTTTTTTTTATTACCGGACATTTTTTATAAATATTAGTCGGACAATCTATGCAGTATTTTCCTGTGAATTCTTTTTTACATTCCGAATAATTGATATTATGTCTCACCTGATTTCTAATGCAGTTTTGACAAATATTAATCATAGAAAAATTTTTCGGATTACTATCTAATTCTTTGCCGCATAATTCGCAGGTTTCCGGATGCGCCAAAACTTTTTCTTCCTTTACAGAAATATTTGAAAATTCGATAATTTCGCGTATTTTTGGAAGTAAAAAAATATTTTCAAGATTTCGCAATTTCAATTCTATAAGCAAAAGGCTTAATCTTTCGCTTATGTTCAGATTTTTAGCGGGCATTATTATGGATTCGGAACTTTTTTTTATTCGCCATACGAACGTTTTTTCGCCGATAAAACCATCGTCGATTGTTATGTTATGATTATTAGCTAATTTTTTTACTTCCAAATATAATTCTTGATTTGAATTCATAACTAAATTTTTGTTTTGTTAATGTTTATTTAATTCTTCATTTAGAAGTTCTTTTGCTTCCTTTATGGAAGCATTATGATGAATAATAGCAGCCGCGGCTTTAATAATGGCCGCGGGATTTTTATGTTGAAATATATTTCGACCTATTGACAGACCCGCCGCTCCTACCTTGGCGGCGTCAAAAACAACGCGCAGTAGTTCGTCGTCGGTTTCCATTTTTTCGCCGCCGGCGATTATCACGGGCGCCGGACATCCGCTTATTACTTTTTCAAAAGTTTCCGGCGAACCGGTATAATTTGTTTTAATCAAATCCGCTCCAAGTTCGGCGCCTACGCGAGCCGCGTGTTTTACGACGTCTACTCCGCATTCTTTATTGATTTTTTTTCCGCGCGGATACATCATAGCCACAAGCGGCATTCCCCATTCCATACACTCTTCGCCGATTATTCCGAAATCGCGGAGCATATCTTTTTCGTCTTCCGCGCCGATATTTATATGAATGCTTACCGCGTCGGCTCCCATTTTTATGGCCCGTCGAACGCTGTTGACTAAAACTTTGGAATTCGGGTCCGGCGATAAACTCGTGCTCGCCGAAAGATGTAATATAAGTCCGACGTCTTTTCCGGATTTTCTATGTCCGTAAAGAGGCAGTCCTAAATGTCCCAATACCGCGTTTGCTCCGCCTTCCGCCACTTTATCAACGGTTTGAGCAAGATTAACCAGCCCTTCAATCGGGCCTACGGTTACGCCGTGATCCAGCGGCACTATAATGGTTTTGCCGTTCAATCGGTTCATAATTCTTTCTAATCTTATTTTTTTCCCCAGCAACATTTTAATTCTCCAAAATAAAAAATAATCTAACTTATGATTTTATCAAATTATTATTAAAATTCAAGAAAATAATCCGATATTTTCAATTTTTAAAAATTGTCTCAAGTTGTTTCGATTTATACATTTCGCTTGGAGATGCAACGGTTTCTTCCAGCGGAATATTGTCTCCATACCGTTCTTTTAACATTTTTTTCACAAGCGGATGCTCGAGATTGCAATCTTTAATCTTTTTCAAATTGCCTAATTTTTGATTCAGGCATTCATTATATAATTTCCAAATTAATTCGGAACAATAAAAACGTTCATCATCCCAGCAAAACGCAAAATCATATTCCTTTCCTACGGCGGAATCAACGTATTTTTCTATTTTTTTCCATTTGTCTTTTGTAAAAAATCTTTCGCTATTTTTCATTCGTTTTATCGTGAATTTTCCTTTATTTCTTTTTACGCATTTTTTCCAGGGAGTAAGACGGACTTTAGCCATAGCTTCCAAAACAAATACTTCGTCGTCTACAATATAAACCATACCGACATGATTTATTTTAGAATTTAAAGCGTATTTCAACGCGTTTCCCTGAGATCCTCCGAGACTTTGAAAAACCAAATCTCCGTTTTGAACGCCGGCTTCTTCCGGTTCAACAATACTTTTTTGAGAGGAGTTTTTGTTTTTTTTCAGCGTCTTTTTTTTGAATTCATCGGCGTTTGAATTAATCGCTATAATTAGATTTATCAGAAAAAAAACAACAATAATACTCGAAATTTTTTTGAAAATCAATCTTTTCATAACCCCTCCCAAAACAATATTTTTAAAAATCTAAAAAATGCAAAACATTTTTTACAAGCCGAATTTCAGGAAAAAACAACTGTAAGCATAAGCCGCATTCGCGGAAAAGCTATTAATCTTATCAAAAATATTTTTGCTGAAATTGCAAGAATATTTTTGATAAGACACTAATGCGGTTTTAGGGTTAATTATACAAATTATTCTCAAAAATTCAAATGAATAGTTTTCCTGTTTATCCGGCTTATGCGAACCATATTATGAAAATTCAGGAAACGGAAAGACCCGCTCTAAAATGTCTAAAATACATTGTTTATTGTTTAATTATCTTATTATCTTATTATCTTATCAATAAATTTCTTGCATTTACAGCAAGAATATTTTTTGAAGCGCTTTGAAACCTATATAAATTACAGCGTCTTTTTAAGGCGCAATTTTTTAATCTTCAACTTTTTAAAAGTTGAGAAAATCGTGAAACGATTTTCAAATATTATATTAACCTGAAAACCGCATTAGAATTTTGAAAAAGCGCTGAAAGTAAGGAAAAACATTGATTTTGAGCGCTTTTTCAAAAGCATTAATTTTTACTTGGCAGTTTTCAGGTTTTTAGAAGTTTTAACAAGCGCGTATATATGTTTTGAAAAACTTCACTTTTTTTATTGCATTATCCGGGATTAAGCCGAATTTCCGGAAAAGGATTATGAGCAAATTATACGGTTATCCTTTTCCGATGAAATTCGGCTTATGGTTGTATGTTCAAGTTTTTTAATACCGCAGGTTTTTTGCGCTCCGCGCAGATTTTCCTGAGCTCCGCGCAGGCTACCTGCGGTTACTTGAAATTCAACCGCGTTCGCGGTTGAAAATTATTAAAAACAAATCAAATTTTATTTAGAAAACTAAAAAAGATTAGTTTTTTTACTGACCGCGCCCCGTCTAAACAGTCAGTAAAAAAGTGGAACTTTTTGGAAGCGCGATCCTAGTCTCTACCCGAAAAATAGCATCTTATTAATAAATTTATTGCATTTACGGCAAGAATATTTTTAACCCGAAAACTGCATAAGGATTTCGAAAAATTGTTCAGACAGCATAGAATACTTGTTTCAGACAATTTTTCAAAATCTTAAAAACATATGATTTACGGCTAAAGCCGTAAATTTAAAAAGTTTTAGGGTTTAATCATATTTCAGCAACTCGGATATGTCAATAATTAATTTTTTGTCAATTAAACTCGAGCTCGGTCAGAAATTGTTCCAATAATTTTTATAAACTTTTCGTATATCATTCCGGTTGTTTATATGAAAAGTAAGTATTAAATTAACGACGCTGAAAGTTGCGACAAGTTGCAAAGAGCGTCGAATTTCACATAGCCGTTGATGAAATCAACGGTTAATAAAAAAATATGAAAACGACCCTGAATAAGGGTTGGATACGCAAATGTTTTTAACCCGAAAACCACATAAGGATTTTGAAAAATTGTTCAGACAGCATAGAATACTTCCCAAAATCCCGCATTTTTTATGACTATGCGGTATTTCCTTAAAAAAATAAGGGTTTTATAAAATTTACAAGTCATAATTATGACTATGTATTTTTTGATATTTTGAATAAAACCCTTATTTTTTTTAGGTTTAGTCATTAATAGTCATAATTTGCAGGAATTTTGGGATACTTGTTTCAGACAATTTTTCAAAATCTTAAAAACACATGATTTACGGCTAAAGCCGTAAATTTAAAAAGTTTTCGGGTTTTTAGAAGTTTTAACTTAAATTGCGATTTTAAATCGCAATAATACATCTATGTTTTTAGAAAAGGGCGGTTTCAAAGAAACCGCTTAAGCGATTCTAATTGGAATCGCTACTTCACTTAACGTTTAATGCGTTATCATGGTTTAAAATTCGGACTTGGGTTGTTTTTTCAGGAGACGATTTATTTTTTCACAAGGATTCGGCGTTAGTTCCAAATAAAGTCCAGCTTTTTCCGTTATCTATCTTAACGCGGCAAAATTTGTTTATCAGGGATTTATCCCCTTTAAAAATCACAATCTTATTATGTTCGGTTCTTCCGGTTAAAAATTCAGGATTTTTCGGACTTACGTTTTCGACCAGAACCTTAAGAGTTTTTCCATTAAAAATCCCGTTGAATTCTTCTGAAATTTTTATTTGCAAATCAAGAAGTTTCTTATGTCTTTCCTCGATTATATTTTGCGGAACCTTATCTTTAAAATTTGCCGCTTCAGTATTTTTCCTTGGAGAATACTTGAAAATAAAGGCGCCGCTGAATTTAACATATTCCATTAAAGTATATGTTTCCAAAAAATCGTTTTCGGTTTCTCCCGGAAAACCAGCGATAACGTCCGTAGTCAAACTAATTCCTTCAGCGTGTTTTTTTAATTTGTCAACTAAAGAAATATAGCGTTCGCGGGTATATTTCCGGTTCATCAATTTTAAAATTCTTGACGAGCCCGACTGGAACGGCAAATGCAGATGTTTGCAAATATTTTTTGAATCCGCTATCAGCCCGATAAGCTCGTCCGATAAATCTTTAGGATGCGAAGTTACAAATCTGAGCCAGTAATCGCCTTTTACAGCGAGAATTTTTTTCAGCAATTCCGGAAACGAGGTTCCGTCTTTTAAATCGTTTCCGTAAGAATTCACATTTTGACCAAGCAATGTAATTTCTTTATATCCTGATTTTATCAATTCTTCGGCTTCTATAATAATATCTTCCATCGGTCTGCTTATCTCTCTGCCTCTGACATATGGAACGATGCAGTATGAGCAATAATTATCGCAACCGCTGTTTATTGAAATCCACGCTTGCGTCGAACTTGTTCTGATTCTTGGAGTGGAGCTGTTAAGCATTCGCGTATTGGAATCGACTGCCGCGATGCGTTTCTTTTTATTTATTACTTCGGTTAAAATATCGGCTATATTGTGTATATCCGCAGGACCAGCCGCAAAATCAAGATGTTTTATTTTATCAAGCAGTTTTTTTCCGTATTCTTGAGCTACGCATCCGCATATTCCCATTATTAAATCAGGATTTTTATCTTTAAACCGCTTTAATTCGCCTATTCTTCCTATTATTCTATTCTCTGCGTTTTGCCTTACGGCGCAGGTGTTTAAAATAATTATATCAGGATTATCGATTAAATAATCAAACGCTTTTATGCCTATCCCATTCAGCAATCCGGCTATTACCTCGGAATCATGTTTGTTCATCTGGCAGCCGTAAGTGAGTATTGCCGCGTTTTTCATATTTAATTGCAATTTTCTCCGGCTAACTGAACAATCGTATAAATCAAATCCACTATTTCTTTTAAAGAAGACAACTTGATATTTTCTTCAGACGTATGCGGTTTATAATATCCTACGGACAAATTCAGGGTTTCAATCCCTCTCTCATTAAAGATATTTGCGTCGCTGCCGCCGAAAGATTTTTCAAGTTTTACGTCAAGTTTTATTTTTTTGCAGGCGTTCCGGAACAAAGTCAAGGTTTTGGAATTATTATCAATATCAAACTTTTTAAATTGCTGTTCGGCTGATATTGAAACGGCGCCTTTATATTTTTTAGCGGCGTTTTTAAAAGACGATTCGATTAAAGTCTGATATTTTTTCAAATTTTTTTCCTGATAACTCCTGATTTCATATTCCACATTGCACGATTCAGGAACAATGTTGATCGCCATTCCTCCGCTTATTTTCCCGACGTTTATTGTTGTTTCGGAATCTACCGCTCCAGTTGGAATTTTAGAAATAGCGTCGCCGGCTATTTTAATCGCGTTAACGCCGGATTTAGCGTCCATACCCGCATGAGCGGCTTTGCCGCGGACCGCAATATTCATATACAAGTAAGAAGGAGCTTTAATGACCGCGCCTCCAACTTCTCCGTCGCTGTCAAGTATAAAACAATATTTTGAATTTATTTTATCGAACGATAATCTTTTGGAGCCGAATAATCCGGTTTCTTCTCCTACCGTGAAAACAATTTCTATCGGACAGGAATCGAATTTTTCTTTATGAATAACCTTGAGCAAAGTTAATATTGCCGCAATCCCCGCTTTATCGTCCGCCGCAAGAATGGTTTTTCCGTCCGTTTTTATTATATTGTTTAATATTTGAGGATTTATATTTCTGCCGGGTTTTACCGTATCCATATGAGCGCAAAACATTATCGTCGGCAGTCTCGGATTGCCTTTTATTTTCGCTATGACATTTCCAACCCCTTTTCCAAAAGTATTGTTTGGATTGTCAAGATAAACGTTTTTGGTATATAATTTCAAACGTTTAATAAGATATTCTACTATCTCCGCTTCGTCGCCCGATTCGCTTGGTATATTCACAAGCGTTAAAAAATTGTCTAAAACATCATGCTGCACTGAAAACATTTCTGTTTCCTCCCGAATTACTTTTATTTTTTTGCTGTCGTTCAATAAACATTTTATCGCATCAATTCCGTAAGCCGCTCATTTATTGAACGTTTCGGACAGACCGCATTGTCTGTCATTCCGCAATACTTTTACATTTCTATTCTAAAATACGCTTCAATATTATTCAGTCCCGTATTGAAATCAGTAGATTTAATACAATTGTATTCCGCGTTAACCGAAACGTTTTTAGAAATTTTTATTCCGGTTCCGATGTTGAAACCGATATTTATTCCGTTTTTTGTCTTATCAATAAATATTTTTTGATTCTTCAAAACATCGTTTGAATCAGTGAACTGCTCGTATTCTTCGCGGTAATAAACGGCGGTTAACCCCGCGAATACAGAAATTTCAGGCGATTTTGGTTTCTTGGATAATTTAAAATATTTCGCCGCCTGAATCTTAAACGGTATTAAAAGCAATTTTGAATTCGCATTATACGGACCAAAAACACCATACGTATCCGCGGCGGTCGGATTAGCGTTTAACGGAAAAGTGTTTGCCGCGGTTTCAAAATAACCGTATAAAGCCGAACGCTCAAAATTAGTCGAATCCAGATAGGTTAATCCTAAAGAGACTCGTATATCCAAATCGCCCTTTTCAAATATTTTTTGTTCAACATAACCGATCGGCGCGGCGTCGTATTTATCCGTAAACGAATTTTGTCCCCCGAAAAATCCTCCCAGCTTAAAAGATAAACTATACGCGGTTCCGGTTTCAATTAAAAAAAACGCCAATAAAAAAGCAATAACTTTTTTTGACATAGCATTACTCTCCAGCGTAAAATTTAATTTTTATTTAATCCAAAAATTTTACGATTGATATTATACCATAATTTTTCAGATAATTCAACTTTAAAAATCGTCGTTAATATAAAATAAGCCGTTATTCCCGAAAACGCAGGCAGACTAAAATTTAAAACTCGTTCGATAATCCGGTTTTCAAAAGTAAAATGACTATTCAAATAAACAATATAAAGAACAACGCAGCTAACCGCCGCGATACCGGATATTTTTAAAATATAACTGAATAAAAAAGAATAATTCAATTCCGGAATCCGTTTTTTAAGGTTATAAATTATTATCGCCAAATATACGAAACCCGATAATGAATTTGAGAGCGACAATCCGGCAAACCTTGTGTTTTCATTCGTCCAAATCAACACTATTATAATATTCAACGCTAAATTTATTATCATATTTATCGCCGAATATTTTACCGGCGACAGCGTGTCTTTCATTGAAAAATACATTTGACTCGTTATATTTGCTCCCGCATACGCGGCTAATCCGACAATGTAATACTTAAACGCCGCAGCCGTTTTATATGTGAATGTTCCGTCTCTTTGATAAACAAGTTCAATTATTTCCTTGTCCAATATTATTGAAAAAAAAGCGACCGGAATTATAAAATAACACATAAATTTAAAGCTGTCATAATAATGGTTCAATAATTTTTCCGTATTTGATTCGCTTACCGCCGAAGCGGCGGACGGCAATAAAACAAGCGAAACGCCTATTCCGAATAACGCGAGAGGAAACTGATATAACCGGTTGGCGTAATATAAATACGATATGCTTCCCGCGCCTAAAAACGACGCTATGAATCTGTTCGCCATAAAATTCAATTCGTATAACGCCTGACCCGGTATTCCCGGAATCATTAATTTTAACGTTTTTACAAAAGGCGCGTATCCGAACTTAAAACGCAATCCGAATTTAAATCCAGCCTTAAAATAAGGATACGCTAAAAAAATCAGATATAAAACCGCGCCGAATAAAGTTCCGTAACAAAGCGCAAACATTTTTTCTCCGTCGGAAACTCCGAATTTCCGGCTGAAATACAAGACAGCGGCAATCAAACTTACGTTGAGAATCGTCGGGGCGAACGACGTTATGAAAAATCTTTGAAAAAAATTTAATACACCCATACACAACGCGCCTAAACTTAAAAAAATCAATATCGGAAACATCAACTTCAAATATTCTCCAGATAATCTTTTGGTTTCAGCGTCGGCAAACCCGTATGCGCATAAATTGGCTATATCGTATGAAAATAATACGCCGATAAGGGACGCTATGATAGTAGAATATAAAAGAAAAGCCGAAACATATTTGCAAAGTTTCACGCTTAATTCC
>DAINAU010000089.1:0-17635 GCA_036733285.1 bacterium | reverse complement strand
TTCTTATTTATTTTTAATGACTTAGCTGATTTGACTTCTGGTTATGTGAATTTGGTATTTTTACAGGGTTTTGAGAAGCGGCTATTGTTTGCGCCGGTTCTTTATCGCTAAAACTTTCGATTAAAAGAAATATAAATTGTTCGATATCATTTTTTAAAACATCGCATTCTGTAAAAGGTAATCGTTTTTTTAAAATTCTTTCTACATCCGCGCTTATTTCATTCTTGTCTTTTTCTGTCAGCATAAAATATACTCCATATTTTTTATAATTAAAATCCATATAAGTTTTTATAATAATCTTTTAGTAAAAATATATTATTACGATTTTTTAAAAACATTTCAAAAGTTAAATTTCTGTTTTGGTGAACACTACCGAATCTCGCTAATTCGTCGAATATCGAATGATGTATAGATTTTTTTTCTTTAATATCACGCGGTAAATATACTTGCGTAAAAACAGAGCAACCAATATTCCTCAAATATTGTATAGTATATAAATTTTCAGATAAATCTTTAAATTTATTTCCAACTAAAACATAAAAAAATAATTTTGAAACTGGAATATATTTAGTAATTATTTTTATTTTTTCTCTGATAACTTTTAAGATAGCAAAATTATCCGCTGCGAAACGAATTGTTTTTATATTTAATTCTTTTAAAATTTTAATATCAATTTCGTCAAGTAGGCGTATATCTAACCCTTGATTAAAGTCAACTTCCGGTATTCCTTCACCGTTTATTTGTTGACAAATATTTTTAAAATGAATTTTATCTGCTAATATATTATTATCTAAAATCGTAACAACATCACTCATACCATCCCAAAAATCATATATATCGCCAGTAATACGAAAATCGCCTTCCTTTTCTTTTACTATACAAAAATCACAATTTCTAATACAACCGCGCGAGGTAAAGCCAATATTAATTTTAGGTTTTAATAATTCAATATGAGAAGGCAAACAACTTTTTACATCATAACCGGACCCGCCTTTTATAACTGTATCTGAATTAACATTACAAGAATAATCAGGAGTATACGAAAATATTTTAGACACATAAACAAGGTCATAGCGATTAAAATTATTGTAATCTTCAACATCATCACCTGAAAGTTTATGATATAAGCGAATTTTCTCTATTGCTATATTTATATAATTTTCTAATTTTAATAATCCTATTTTCATTTCAATCTGCCCTGCCTTTTTTTTAGTTCTATGATTGCCGGATGATCATTTAAAATTTTTCCGTAATTTTTCTTAAATTGTTCGATATACTCATTAAGTTTTTTATCGTCATAATCGGAAAATTTATAAGTATTATAACCGTCATAAAAATCCTGCGCTTTGGTTAATCTTTCGTTAAATTCAAGAGTATCCTTGTTTTTGTCAACGCAATTATCCATCAATGTAACAAAATTTAAAAGAATGCGCCGCCAGCTCGATGTTTTGTCAAATTTTTGATATTTTTCCATAAAAGTATTACAGAAATTGTATTCGTTAAAATCCCTATCACAGTGTTTCTCATATTCTTCGTCAAACCATATAAAAAAATCTCGCATTGCTTCAATTTCTGATTCTTTAACTTTTCCAAGTTTTAAATGATGTTCTGCCATAACACACTCCCTTTAATATTTATTATTAATATTTAATAATCCTGATTCTAATAATGAATAAAATTCTTCCATTGTTAATTGTAAGTCTTCTTTTAATTTTGTAGTAGTTTTTTGTTGAGATATATTTTTTAAAATATTTGTCATTCCAGAAATATAAATCAATCTTATAATTTTTTCATATTTTGGGTCGCCTTCCAATGACTCCTCAATTTTCCTTTCAGAGGCGACATTTTCAAGAAATGTTCTGAACGGTTTTAAACAAATAATAGGTTTAGTGGGTTGGATTTCTTTAAGAGCTCCGGAAACGCCTTTTTTTGTTGAAATATTTTGCGATATGCCGTCGTCCGCCAGATTAATATTATCCTCAATTACGACTTTACTTAAATGCTGAAGTAAAAATTGTCTGTCGTCATTTTCAATGAAAAGCGAAGTAAGTTTAATCATAAAAGTTTCCATATCGTAATATCTTCCAAACTCGATTTTGTCAGGATTGATTTCCGTAATAATAAAAGTATCGCGATTTCTTTTTTTTCCATAAATATTCGAGATTAGTTTTACCCGGTTATGAGTTTCGACAACAATAGTCAAATTATTATAATCAAGATTGTCGCGGTTAGTTTTTATGTAATCAACCAAACTTTGCAGACTGTTTAATTTTAATGCGTCAACCGACGGCTCATAGATAACCGGTTTTAATTCAACCGCCGAATATGTAATATCGTTAATTTGCCGCGTTTCGCAATTTTTTTTAACAATATCCTCGATTTTTTCAATAAAAGTTTTGTCAATCATTATTCATTACCTGCCTTTTTAAATTTAATAACTTCTTTTTTGGGTTGATCCGGTTCGTTTTCATTTAAGGGAAGCGGAACATCTTCCGGATCGCGTTGAAGCGCTTCCCATTTTCCCGCCACTTTATCAATAAACATTTCGCTTTTGTGGCTTTTATCCTGCGCAAGTTTTGTTGTTACCGTTAATTCAGTTGCCGCATAAGTGCGGCTGTCATTCGGTTTGCACCTGAATTTTAAAGTAATTTCGCGCGGTTCAGCGGGTAAAGTGTTAATGTCCATAATATTATTCAACACTTTTTCCAAAGCTTTTTCAAAAAGTTCATTAGCCGCGCCGTGATGCATACTAAAAAAAGTAAGTTTTTCAATTGCCATCTTAATCCTCCTTAATTTAATTTTTATTTTTTCTGTAAATAATCGCGGAATCGTCAACATCAAACAGCGAAAGCTGCCCTTTTACGGCAAATGGTTTGATTAACCTGATATTGGTTAAAACCCAAGCGTAAGCGTCTTTGAACCAGTCGCATTTTGCCGCGTCTTCGTCCCACGGGTCCATTTTCCTGCAATCGGACAGATTTACTACCGCTATAGCTCTGCCCCGTATTTTGCATAGTTTCTGAAATTTGCCGTCTTTAAAATTATTCCAGTTTAACGATTCAAAATGTTTGTATAACTGGTCGTCGTATTTTACAGACGCGCAGATTAATAAATCCCCGCGGTAATCTGTTTTCCAATTTCTTGTTTCAATAGTTTTTATCCCCGCAGCAATCATACCTGCCCAGGGCTGACGAATAGACAGGGCTTTCATTAACATTCAATCCTTGCCGCAAAAATATGCGCGGTTTCAAAATTAAAACCTGCCGTAGTCAAAGCGTCGGACGCTATTTTACGCTCTTCAATACTCCTATCGCCGTCGCATGCAATAGAAATAAGTCTTTTTAATTTTTCGTTTGACATATAAAAAACCTCCTAAAAAAATTTATTTGACATAATAATAAAAATTGTGTATATTAAATATTGAGGTGATCAATATGACGACCATTTCAATAAATATACTCGATGATTCAATACTTGAGAAAATCAAGTCTATGCTCTCCGTTTTTCCGCCGGATAAAATCAAATATATCGAATCTGATAAAGATATCGAGTATGTCTCCGATGAAGAGCAAACCGAAATCGAAGAAATCTTGAAAGACCCTGATTGTCATACTGTCGCTTTTTCTGAAACGATTGAAATATGAAACTGCAAATCAATTATTCGAAAAACGCCAATAAATTTATTTTAAAAAATCAGAATATTTTAGATTATCCAAAAGTCAGACAATTAATTAATTCCGCGATAAATAAAATTTACAACATCGAATCCGCCACTATCAATTTAAAACCGCTCAAAGGAAACTATAAAGGATATTGGCGTATCCGCTGCGGCGATATTCGCATTATTTTTACAGTTAAAAACGATGAAATTTTTATTGTATTTATTCAAGATATTGGATTTCGCTGCGGTATTTACTAACATTTTTCCGCGCATAGCAAAAGCTACGCATAAATTATTTGAATAAAAACGCGTCTGAAGTCCGTAATCCGAAAACCCGAATACGCGGAAACTTTTTTCCCGCAGAGCTGTAAAGCCCGCAGAGAAAAAAATAATAACGAACAATCTACTTTCAACCGAAACATTAAAGTTTAGCGGGGAGTTCGCATTGCCTGCGGTTAATTACTCCGCAGTTTCGCTACCGTTCCGAAAAATCGGAGCCGCGCAAATCTACGCGGTTTAATTTTCGTTTGGGACCGCAAACGCGCGCCCGGAAAACCGGTGTTGATTTTTTTAATCCGGTTCAACTAACCGGAAATATCCCTTGGCGGGGATTATTTAAATTCAAAAAAAATAGTAAAAACTGCCCTAAATTTCATCGCATAATATATTATAGCAATTTTTACATAAATATTTTAATTCGGTTTTATTATTTACATCCTGAATATACGGGTCGGCTATTAACTTTATATCTGTAAACTGTTGATTACATTGTTCGCAATTTAATAAATTTTTTGCCCGAATTTCTGAAATACTTATATTTAATGATTCATCATTTAAAGCTGTTTTTAAATAACTTAATCCAACTTCTTCCAATTTTTTATGAAAAATCTTATTGATATTAATAAGATAATTATTATCGGTTAAATAAGCGTACGGATATGATTTTTTAAATTCTAATATTGAATTTGCCGCGCATTCTTCTAATAAATATTTAAATAATTCTTCTTTATCTATATATTTTTGTTTTATTTCGGCATTACTAAATTCAATTTTATATATAATTATATAGCTTTCTATTGAAAAATCAGTAACCCTGTTCATCTGTTCTGTCATAGATAATCACCCTTTTAATTTTAAAAGCGCGCGGCGGCCGTAACACGACGCTGAACCGGAACTGCCCCGGCTGCGCTGTTAATTAAAAATATTTTTCGAAATCGAAAAATATAATAAAAAAGCCCGAAACAATAAAAAGCGTACCGGCAAAAGTAACCTTTCATCATCTCGGGCTGAAATAAAAAACCGGAGTATCCGACTTGTTAGGGTCAGACAAACTCTGGCAGTATTTCTGAATTAAATTGATTTTGCCGGTACTTATTTTTTTAAAATACGCAAAAGCGTAAAATAATTCTTGAAAACTTCCCTGATAGTAATATAATGATAATTGAAAGTAATCATAATATCAAATCAGGGAAGCCGAGATATATGAACAATCCATTACCTCCAATTTTAATCAAAATTCTTTTATGGATTGGAGATTGCGTCATGACATTATTCGGCTCTGAAATAAAAGAAAAATTCATTACTTTCTTTTCAAACAAATTTTATAAAATCATTACTTTTCCAAACGACATAAATAATACCGCAGTAGTATTCGATAAAAACAATTTTTATATACGCGTATTGGTAAAAATTAAAAATAACGGTTATTCCATATTCCAGCCGAATAAATTTTATCTGGTTATAAATAATATTGAATTTAAACCGTATTTTACCAATTTATGCGTTCCGCCCAGATTTATTCCTTCGTCAGGTTCTAATTATAGTATATGCGAAATGGAATTTTATAAGCCGAACAATAATGACTTGATAAAAAACTCAAAACCTATTTTACCGGGATCATTTGATTCCGGAACCGTTTATTTTTTCATTCCAAAGAATGAATTAAAATTAGATACAACCGGCCTGCAGAAACTCGATTGTAAAATCAAAGTCCTATCGGCAAACCGGAAAATACTGACTTCGGAAATCAGCATAAAAATATTAAAACCAAATTAATAGTAAATAAAAAACCGGAGTATCCGACTTGTTAGGGTCAGACAGACTCCGGCAGTATTTCTGAATTAAATTGATTTTGCCGGTACTGTTTTTTTAAACCCAAATACATTTATTCGGGTTAAATATTCTTTTCGAAATAATAACATTCTTTCACGCTAAAGCGTTTATGTTTTATATTTATAATATATCATATAAAACATATTTGTCAAGGGGCAAAATGCGAAAATTACGTAAGTTATTATTTTTTAATGTGTTAAAATGGTTTAAAATGAGGGGAAATGAATTGAAATGATGTAAAATAAAAGAGAATTATTTGGATAAAATTAAAAATATTCGGATTGTATCAAATAAAATTGTGATATGTCTGAATCTATTATCCTATATTCAACTATCATCGAATTTACTTTATACATATCATTTAATTTTAACGCGGCGTAGGATATAAATAATTTTTCAGTCTGTAAATGAACAGGTATATTTTTTTCATATTCTAAATATATTTTTTTCAAATGATTATTTAAACTGAATTTTGGAATTAATAACATCGACGCCAATTTTTTTGCATTTCTTTCATATTTTTTATATAAATCTTCATGTAAATTTTCCGTATATTCAATCACATCATCTAAATTTTTTAAATTTTCAAATGCTTTTTTATGTAAATATAAATGAGCGAATTCTTCGGCAATAGTAAAACGATATATATATGAATTATTTTCAAAAATATATTTATCAACATAAATATTTTTGAAATCAAGGGATAAAAAAGCGTATATGGAAAAATCTCTTTTTAAATTTAAAACTGGAATAATATTTATATTTGACGATTCAATAATAAATTCTATATCAATATAATCGGAGTGTAAAAAATCAAATAAACTTAGAATATTTAATGCAATATCGGCAAGTTCAGATATTTTATAAGTATAGATTTTCATTTATTTTTTTTTAATAAATCGCCGTATTTTTCTTTTTGTAAAATTTGTAATAATTTTATCGCCTCTTTCTTTTTTAATTTTTTATATCCGCCGACAGTTCTTAATAACGCCGGTATTATACTTTTATCTTCAAACATATCGGGAATATCTACAGGAATAAGATTTTTTTCGCCGTTAGTTGATAAATTATAAAATGTTTCATATTCTTTTGAAGATTTTTTTATTTTTAATACTTCAATAATTCTATTTAATAAATTTTTATTTTGCGGCGTTTTTAAAACGCCTCTTTCTATTTTACTCCAGTTTGACGGGTCATAATTAATTAATTGCGTAAATTCGCGCAATCCGATTTTTTGTTTAATTCTTAACTGTTTAACAAAATATCCGAAAAACATAATAGCGCCTCCTATTATTTAATATTATCTCTGTGGTAATAATATACCACAAAAACAAACATATGTCAAGATATTGTCAAATATATATATTTATCTTATTAAATTATAATGTGTTAAAATGGTTTCAAATGATGTAAAATGAATTGAAATGATGTAAAATGAAAGAGAATTATTTAGATAAAAGAGAATATATAAAGTCAAATAAATCTTTATCGAATTTTTGTTCGCAAATAATTCTTTTTAAAAAGAAATTTTGGTTTATTTGGAAATATTTAGCGCCTTTTTCTAAAAATTTTTCAAGATTATCGGTATTATTTTTTTTATTTTCATTTATATATTTTTTTAATAAGTCGGTTGGTAATAAAATATGATCAACCAAACAATCAACTAATTCTTCGGATATATTTTCCGAATTTGATATATCATTTTCTTCAAATTCAAGTTTAAATTCAACTTCTTTATTAAAAATACCATAATTAAATTCTGTATTAAATGAATAGATTAAATGCGCTAATTCATGTAAAATAAAATAATGTCTTAAAAATTTATCGTTTGTTTTTCGTTTTTGAAAATAAATATATATGCGTTTATTTGTATTATCAGGTAGACAACAGGCGATAGGAATATTATCCGCCAAAATATATGACGGCAAATCTGATAATTTTAAATCTATATTTCTAAAAATAAAAATATATTCAAGTTGTTTTTTTAAATGAGTAAGGAATTTTTTAAAATTAAAGCGGGTTCGGTTATTGATATAATTTGAAAAATTTATTTTTTTTAAAGTTTGTTCAACTATCGAATATATAGAAATATTAGAAGACATTATTGAATACTTGATAAAGAATAATGTTCAAAATTCTTTGGATTTTTAATAATTTTTTTTATGTCATTTAAACAATATTCAAGTAAAAAAAGTTTTTCATTTAATGTTGGATTAGTTTGTTTTTTTAAAAAATAAATATTATCTATTTTTAATTTTTTACATTCTTTAATCAGTTTTTCAATTTTTGCAAAAACATTTTTTTTTTCTTGATTAAACATTGTATTCCTCTTTTTTATACTTTATATTTGATTAAAAAATATATTTAATTAATATAATGTCAAGATGAAATATAATAAAAATGCGTAAGTTATTGTTTTATAGTGTGTTAAGATGATGTTAAATGAGGGAATATGAATTAAAATGATAGAATAATAATACGGAAAGATAATTAAAAATTGATAATTGAGAATTAGAAATTATGAATTGTGAGTTTTGACACGGATTACACCTGTCTGCCGACAGGCAGGCGGATTTTACGGATTATTTAATCTTTATCTATACGGAAGCCCATCGGGCGTTTGGGTGTTTGTTTGATTGTAATAAGTTCTTTGATAGCGCTGAATACAATTTGAAACTGCGAATCGTATTTGCTTTCCATTTTCTCAATTTTTTCGCGTAAATCCTTATAATTAAAAAGCATTTGCCGCATTTGAACAAACGCTCTTGTAACAAAGATACTTACTTTTTTAGATTGAATTGATTTTAAAAAATGAGCAATATGTATAGCTCCGTATTCTGTGTAGGCAAATGGAAGTTTACGGATTCCGCCCCAACTTGAAGTTTCATTTTGCAACTTCAAGTTTTCAAATTCATTTTTTGTTAATTGAAAAATAAAATCTTCCGGAAACAAATCTTTATTACGCGTCATTTGCTGATTTAAGCGTTTAATTGAAACGCCGTATATTTCCGCTAAATCTTTATCTAAAATAATTTTATAATTGCGTATAGTAATAATTTTACTTTGAATTTTTTCAATAGACATTATATTACTCATAATTTTTTATTTTTAATTATATATTATTTAAATTTTTAAAATATTTTTATACTTATTTGGCGAATTGGAGGTGACAAATGCGCTCCTCCAATTAATAAATTCTATTTGTTTATTTTTTTATATTAACAATATTTTTTTAAATCATTTTGAATAAAATTTATTCGGTTTTCGTAGAATACTTTTTTCATAATATATATCTTCCTTATTTTCATCATAATTTTTGATTTGACGTTGATCACTAAAATAACATTCATCGATTAAATTAATTTCAGATATCCAGAAAGTTGAATCAATATAAAATTCTTCTTCGAAATTTTCTTTAAACGAAAGAGTTAAAAAATTTCTGAAAATAACAGGCGAATTTTTATTATCAAAATTTTTTCTTAAAACTTTTATTAATTTATTTTTAGTTTTTTCGGATAATATTGGGCTTAATATTGTAACAGGAATTGCATTTTTCATATCAAGCTGATTAAAAAGAATTTTATAAGGCAGAGGATTATAAATTGTAGATAAAGGCGGAATAAAACTTATTCGTTCAGGCCTGTAAATACTGCCATATAATTTTGAATTAGTATTAATTGTTTTAAAAAATGAATCATAATATTTTTTTTCATAACTATTTGTTTTTAATTCATCTTTATCAAACCAATAACTTTGTTTAATATCGTTATAAACAAAAGAACTTTTTTTCCAGTCAATATATATAGGTTTATTTGATTTATTAAAAACATAAAATTGCATTATCCCGTTTTTACCCCAAAAATCATAACCAATATCCACATTTATATCCTGATATAAATATTTATCGTCTTTAAGAATAATTGATTCATTTTTAACTTCTATTAATTGCATTTTTGAAGCGCAGCTAATTAAAAAGATGATGCTTATAATTAAAATCATAAATTTTTTCATAATTTCACATCCAGTTTTTTTTAAAAGATTATTTTCACGGTAGCCAGTCAATATTTTTATATAATAAATCAAAATCAAGAAACTGATAATCAGAACATTTTTTTAAATTGATGAATAAAGTTTGAAGTATAATAGCCGGAAATTTTTCGGTTGTATTTTCAAAGGCATTGCCGAAAGGGAATAAAATATTATTATTCAAATCGCAGATATAAATTTTTTGTTTACCGGATATATCCGAATTTTTAATTAAATATTTGATATTGTTTTTTAGCAAAATATAATCAATAAATTTTTGATAATTCAAATAATCATATTCAAGCGGCATTAGTGTCAAACCAAGTTTCTTTTAAAACGATTTCGCCGGTATTAATAATTGAATACGAATGATTCAATTTGCCTGCAGGAATTAAATCTATATTTTTTTTATCTTTATTGTAAATTGAAATTTTATTTAAGTAATTAATTTTTACTTTTTCTTTGAATTGGTTATACTCTTTCCAGTAATCATTTTCAGAGCGATAACCGAATAATTCGGTATAGTTTTTTTGTTTGATGGAAATGTGCAGCATTTTAGCGATATCTTCAAGAATAAAATCAATTACTTCATTAATGGAATTGCCGTGAATTAATGTATTATATTCGAGACATCGCGCAAAAAAAAGATTGTCTGCGCCTTTAGAAAAAATTATATGATAGTCAAACTCCGGCAAATCAAACGGAATATTATCAAATTTAAATGACGCATAACCAACGCCGATAGTTTTTAAACCTTGATTTCCAATCATATCCCGCGCCTCCTTTTTCTTCAAAACATATAATAATATTTTCAGAATTAATGTCAAGTAATTTTTTAAATCAATTTTTTCACGGATTGAAATGTTTATTAATTTTTATTTATATGCGGTCCAATTAATTTTATTAAAAATATCATTGAACGGTAAATGTTTATAATCCTGATAATTCGATAATTTATTAAATAAATCTTTGATATAAATTTGCGGGATTGGGCTATGAATATCGTTGAAAGAATTAGCTACCGGTCGAATTTTTAATTTATCAGAACTACAAACATAAAGTTTGGAAGCATCAGCAAACCGCGCTTTTTCTATGCAGTAGTTTATTTTATATTTGGTAAAAATTTCATTTATCAAATAATCATAAGAAACAGAATTAATATAACACATTAAGCCGCAGTATCAATAAGCCAGGTTTCTTTCATAGCAATTTTAACGGTTCCGAAATCAAACGCAATTTTCATTGCCGGGTCTTTAACAATAACAAAATGCTCAATATTGTCTTTATATGTTTTAACTTTGTTAAGCGTATCAATAGTAATTTTTTGTTTTATTGAATTATATTCAGACCAATAAGATTTATCGGCTGTAAAATCGAAGATATTATTAATAGTGTTTTGTTCAATATTGATAAAAATAAATTCTGCGAGTTCTTTCAATAAATTAGCGCAGCTTTCCTCAAGCGATTTGCCGTAAGTCAATAAATCAAATTCAAGACAGCGGGCATAATTTAATCCGTCAGCTTCTTTTGAAAAAATAATATGAAAATCAAAAGCCGGATTTTTAAGTTTAATATCAAAATTCATTGAACCGTAGCCGATTCCGAGATATTTGGACATTTTTCCCGCGCCTCCTTTAAATTATTCCTGAATGTATATAATAATATTTTTTTTAAATTGTCAAGGGAAAACATTTTCAATATTTGAATTTTGAATTTTCAATATATTTTTTTATTTGAGTAACGCGAATAATTCCAGCCTCAACATCAGTAATAATTTTTAATAATTTTTGATTTTGGAGTTCGAGTTCGTCGCAGCGGGCGGCTTTGATTTTCAAATCATTAATTTCGGCGTCAGTTTTAAGTTTATGCGCTTCGAGTTCGTCAAGGCGTTTGAGAACCGCAGATTCCGCAGATGACGCGGATTTTGAATTCTGATAAGCGAGAGCGTCAGCGATAATTTTTTCAAGCGGCATATTTTTTACGCGGCTGAACGCCTCGGCTTCTTTCGCAAGTTCCGGAGATACAATGTTTTGAGATGCGTCGATACCAAGCAAATCCATTAAAGAAACTTCAAGCGCTTCGGCAAGAGAGCAGGCTGTCGCCAGTTCCATTGTTTTTGGCGGATTAGTTTCATATCTTGAAATATTTGCTTGTTCAATTTTAGTTTTTTTTGATAAATCAGATTGAGTCATACCCTTTTTTTCACGAAATTTCTTTAAATTAACGCCTAAAAGCGACAAATCATACTTTTTTTTCATAAAATAACCCCTTGATAAATATAAAATTAAATAAAAATATGTTTTTAAAACATATTATATCATTGACAACATATATTTTTTCTGCTATACTGCAAAAAAGGAGGCGAAGAAAAAATGGAAACCCCCAATATAAAGCTATTAACCGAAATAAACAAAGTAATCGAGAAAAACGGATATTCAATACTCGAGAACGAAATGCGTCCGACGCATAAAGAAACTTATCTTTCATCGCAAAACTTACCGCAATTAATAACGGAAACGGACGGCGATTTAGTAATAAAATTAGTATTGAATAAACTCAATAAAAAAGAATAAATCGCTTTAGCGATTATTTTTATTTTCAAGTTGTTTAAAAGTCGAATGAATTTTAGCAATAGAATCAAGAAAACTTGACAAATGTTGTTCATTATTCATTGCATTTTGAAAAAGTATTTTTTTATACTCCTCATTATAATTATTGATTAAAGCATTAACAACTTGGACAGTAGCGTCTAAAGAATTCATAAAGCGCCTCCAAAAAAAAAATTTAACCGGCAAAACGCCGAAGGAGAAAAGATGAACGAACAAACTGCGGAAAACCGCGAAACACCGCCCGAACGCGAACAAGAGCGAACGGAAATATTTAATTATATCACAAATAAACAACAACAAAAAACAACAACACAACGCGAAATATATAATTATTTAT
Source organism: bacterium (assembly GCA_036733285.1). Classification (GTDB taxonomy): domain Bacteria; phylum JAGOBX01; class JAGOBX01; order JAGOBX01; family JAGOBX01; genus JAGOBX01. The sequence goes on along the minus strand of DAINAU010000089.1, from coordinate 4,890 downwards.
TAATTTATTGTTATTCAAACAATATCGATATAAAAAGTTCACTAGGCAAACTTGAATTTTATGTAAAAGATTCCCGAACTTGTTTAAAAACAATTGCCCAAAAAATAATAGAAATTTTAAATCAATTAACAAACGAACAATTATTTAATTTTATTATCGATACAATTGATTTGGATTTCAATTTTTTCGAGCGTTTCAGCCATAATGCGAAGCGCCATGTATAAATTGCATTTTTCTGTAAGTTCGGCTTTAGCTTTAGGAAAAGCATTTTTATTATGTAAAGAAGCGCTTGCGCTGATAAAATTATTATCCAATAACTCAATTGCATGCTGAAGATTATCCATAAGTCACCTCGAAAAAAAAATTTTAACCGGCAAAACGCCGAAGGAGAAAACAATGTATTTAAAATTCATCAAAAAGCTGCATAAAGCTTCAAAAGCCCAAGGGTTAAAGATAACGGAGTTATCAATTTCAAAAGATCGAAATAATGAAAACTCCATAATAGTTACATCTCGTTTATCAAATTATAATATAACGATAATATCGAAAACATTGCCGATAGATAAACAAGAAATAGAAAAATGATTATTCATTAAATCTTTCTATATCATTTTGGTCGGGTTCAGAATTAGTATTATTCGGAATATTATTGTTATTTTGAATTTCTTGTTTATCGAGTTCGGAGTTAAATTTGTCAATATTGTTTTCGATATTAATTTTAGCGTCGCAAATGATAAAATAAGTATTTTCGATAAGAGCGGCGAGGTTTTCGTTTTTCTTATTTAATTTCGAGAATAGGGAAAAATTCACTGCTTGTTTAAAAATATCGGGATTAAAAGTTTTATACATAAGACGCCTCCAAAAAAAAAATACGGCAAAACGCCGAAGGAGAAAAGATGGTAATAGAATTAGATTTCAAATTTAAAAATGATAATACAGAAATTATTTTTGGTAAACCAAAAAAAAAAATCGACTCCGAACAAGAAATAATTAACATAAAATACCCATTATTAAAAAAAATATTTAAAAAAATTTACCGATTTTTTTCAAATCGCCGGAATCGATAATATTTTTTTTATATAAAATATTGGTTAAAGTAAAAATTTTCTGACGGGCTCTTTCGAGTTCGGAATCAAGATATTTAACGGGGCAAAAAAAGCCTTTAAGTAATTTAAATTGGCAATTACTTAAATCGCAGATAGTTGGTTTTTCTGTTTTATTTTTTGAATCAAACTGTTGATTAGCTAATATACATAGAGGATATTTTTTTAATTTAAATTTTAATTTTGCCATAAAGCGCCTCCAAAAAAAAATTTACCGGCAAAACGCCGTAAGCATAAACCGCGGACAGACGCGAACTGACGCGGACGGAAAAAATCAATCCGGTTTTCCGGATTTAGCGGAAGTATCGAAACCCATCGGTTTTTTGTTTTTAGAAATAACGGGTTTAAGTTTCATATTTTCGGCGATAAGCGTATTGACGGCATTGATAATATTTTGAATTTGGGCGTCGTGTTTATCGACACGGTCAGTAAGAGAATTTAGAATTAATTTTAAACTATCGGCGTTCAGCAATGATTTACGAAGCTGAATAAAAACGTCGATAATTTTAATATTTATTTTAATAGCTTTATCAGAATTTAAAACGCTTGAGAGCATTAGAATGCCGTGTTCAGTGAAAGCGAAAGGAAATTTACGAAGTCCCTTTTTATCGCCTTTGGATATCACAATTTGTGATTTCCAAAACATAAATTCTTCTGTTGATAATTGAAACATAAAATGCGGCGGAAATCTGTTAATATTGCGTTTAACTGTTTGATTTAGCATACGTGTTTCAACGCCGTATAATGATGATAAATCGCGGTCAAGCATAACGCGCTGTCCACGAATAAGATAAATTTTCGATTGAATAGCATCAATCGGGATAATGTCGGACATAAGACGCCTCTAAAAAAATTTTTTAACCGGCAAAACGCCGACGAAGGAGAAAAGTAATGAATAAATAAACTACGAACGAACGCGAACAAACGCGAACGAAAAAAACTTGAGGTCACAATTTGTGACTTCAATATGAACCGGCGCATTTTTTACGCCAGTTCGATATAAAATTTTAAAAAGACAGATTTATGTTTTAATAAACAAGGCGCCGATTTGTTACCATAAAGATTTGAGATTATGTCTAATGAATTAAACATAAAATGCCCATGCCTCCTTTTAAAAGTGTGGGTGTTGTTATATTTTACCTTGGCGGGCGCGGCTCTGCAATAGCCGCGTTCGCTTTGTAAATCAGCGAAACGCCGATAATTTAAATTTAATATAAGTATATAATAAAATTAAATTAAATGCAAGTAAAGAAAAAAGAAAGAATGGAAGGAATAAGTAAAGAAAACCGGGTAAAAGTCATACTAAAAGCGATATATCAAAACATAAAAGGTAAACGGGAGGATAAAAACACTCCAGAACCGGTAAATGAAACGATAATTTACTGCAGGAAATCCGAAGATATACCGGACGCATACAATTATCTGCGGAAAAAATTCATAGAATGGAAAGTTAGTGAAGATATAACCTACGAACAAATCGAAAAAACGCATAAAATCAATGCGGGTCAATTAAATTCATTTATAACAGACATAAAAAACGAACGGGAGCCGGATTATAGAAATTATATACTTGAATGGCTCAAAAAAACATTAAACATATCATTGCTTTCAATATTAAAAATAAAAAACAGCGAACGCGACAGCATACAATTATTGCGGGAAAACGCAAAATTGAGACAAGAAATAGATATAATAAAAAAATCAAAAATCGAAAGCGAATCGAGGATACTTGCGAAATATTATAAATTACGCGGAATAATAAACGTACGGTCTCCGGAACTGGCTGTAATGATAGAAGGATTGATATAATTTTAAATGATATATTTGGGTTTGATAAGTATTAAAATAATACTTGTCAAGTTTGAAAATCAAACTTGTAGGTATAAAAAATATGCTTGATGATAAGTTTGAAAATCAAACTTGACATTAAAAAAATTTTAGGAGGTAAAAACAATGAGCGAACCATCGGTAGAGATAAATGAAACTCATTTTTTTCAAGTAAACGACGCTACAAAATATGGCATTGAAGGGGCGATAATAATAAATAATTTAAGGTATTGGATATTAAAGAATAAAGCGAACCGGAGACATTTTTACGACGGACATTGGTGGACGTATAATTCAATAAAAGCATTTGCCGAAATTTTTCCATATTGGACGGAAAGACAGATAAGATATATTCTGGATAAATTAAAAGAAGAAAATATTATATTGACTGCGAATTATAATAAAAATCAGAATGACCAAACATTATGGTATGCGTTTATAGATCAGGAAAGCCAATTAGGGATAAAAACAGATTCAGAAGACAGGGCGGAAAACCAGCCGGCGAGCGATAACAAAAATGTCAAATGCAGTTCGCAAAAATGTCAAATGGATTTGACAAATTTGTCAAATGGATTTGACAAAAATGTCAGACCATTACCAGATAATAAACCAGATAATAAACCAGATATTAATATATTCCCTAAAGGGAATAAGTCAATTTCTGACGAAATTGACCCAAACGGCGTTAAACCTGAACAATCTCAAATTTCAAAAACCGGCATAAAAAGCGAAAATATTAATGAGGCGGAAAGTAAAACGATTTTTTCAATAAATGCGGAAATTGATAAAATAATCGGGAAATGGAATAAAGAATTGGCGGAACCGTTCGGACTGCCGGCAATACGAAAACCTAATCCCGATTTAAAAGAAAAAATCAAACGGCGGCTTCGCGAAAAAGATTTTGATTTTGATAAAATAATCGGCCGGATAAAAGAAAGCGATTTTCTGCTTGGGAAAACCGAAAAAAACGGAAGTCATTCAAATTGGTCGTTGACTCTTGATTTTATAGTAAGAAATGAAAGTAATTATTTAAAAATATTATTTACGGATAATTATCATCGTAAAAGAATATTAATTCCCGACGGCAAACAACCAAACAAAAAAACCATTGAATTTATGTCAAATGTTGATAAACACATCGGACGATTAAGTTTTCAGGAATTCCGCGTTAAATTTTTTGAAACGTATAAAAACGAATATTTTGAATGTATCCGGAATTACTGGGGACGATTAAAAGACAGCGATAAAATCGGATATAATCAATTAAAGAAAAGCATATTAATGGAGATAGAAAAAATATGAATAATTTAAGATACAATACCGAACTGGAAATAAATTTAATAGCGTCAATGTTGATAGACGTTAATATAATCGGCGAAGCAATAAGTTTAGTAAAAACGGAATATTTTTACGATAAAAAAAACCAAATAATATTTCAATGTTTAAAGGATATGTATATTGAAAACATTCCGGTGGACGCAGTTACTTTAATAAACCGGCTGAAATTAAAACAATATGCGGCAAATACGAATCATCAGTCGCTGGTTTTGCATATCAGCGAAGTTATACATAAATCCGTATGCGCTCCTTCAACATACCGGTATTACTGCGGCGAAATCGAGAAATTATACAATGTGAGGGTATTGCAGAAATCATTAAATAAAATATTGACAAAAGCCGAAGACAGCGGATTCACATTTGAAGAAATTTTACAAACATTCAATAAAACCAATGCGGAAATATTTGAAACCATAGAAAATAAAAGGCCGCAAACGATTGAAGAAATACTTCCGAACCGGTTGAAATATTATGAAGAAATCGGAGCGGATAAAACAAAAATAGAATCAATTCCGACGGGTTATAAAGAGATAGACGAAATAATAATAGGGCTGACGAAAAAACATTTGACATTAATCGCCGCGCGGCCAGGTATGGGAAAGACGGCGTTTATGCTGAATTT
>DAINAU010000088.1:0-17849 GCA_036733285.1 bacterium | reverse complement strand
AAGGTTTGTTTGGGGTTTTGTAACTTGCGAAAAATATTTGTTCTTTGGGACTGTTAATCCAAATTATTCCTGCGCGCAGTCAGAAATTGTCTCAATAATTTTAACCCAAAAATTGTATTAGAAAATTGAAAAGTTTTGATTTTTATCACAAAATTATTGATTTTATTATTTTACGTTTTATTGTATTATAAAAATCTTGCAATTTGAGCAAAAATATTTTTGATACTATTAATATTTTTCCGGTTTAACCGGATTATGCATAATAAAATTTTAATATTTTATTGTTGTTACATTGTAAAAAAAATTGAAATATTGTATATTTATTTTATTTATTATTTTTTCGGCGTTTATTTTTCCGTTGAATATCTGCGCAAGACCATGGTGGTGGTCTCAATTTTCTGCCGCAAATCATAAAGACGATTATTCATGTTTTGAAAAATGGCATTCGTATTTTATCGATTCGGCTTCCCCTGAAGATACTGTTTATGTTCAAAGTATGGCATGGGACGATGAAAATGTCGGAACAATTAATTGGATTAGCGGAGACAATTCTATCGGCTTGAACAGACTGGTTGAGCAATCCGGCAGAACCGCGCCTTTAAGAATCATTGGCGATTATAATTATAATATATCAAAATGGAATCATATAAGAGCGATAGCCGACCCTCTCGTTGAAATGAACGGAAGCAATAAAACATATTTAACTCATTCGAAAATATGCTATGTCGCGAATAAAGGGGTTATTATTTCTTCGGCAAATCATAATAGAAACGGCTGGAATTACGAGCATAACAATTCTATAATTTTATTCCGCGATGAATTTCCTGATTTATTAAAAAAAATCGAAAAAGAACAAACCGACGAGTTTAACAGAATTTTTCATTCGCAAACCACAACCGGAAATATTTATCATTTTTCTCCTTACGGAGATACGGTCGAAATACGATTTTCTCCAGACGACAATAACAACGGTATGGAATCTGGCGCCGAGAGTATTGTCGGCCGATTGAGATATTTGATTGAAAACGCCAAAGAATCGATTATTTATATGGCTAATGCTTGGGGCAGCAGCAATTCCGACCCTGAAGCAAACGCCGGTAATAAAATCAAAGATTCCATAATCAATAATTCGACAGCTTTTAAAATAGGCGCCAAAGGAGCTTATTCTGCCGGTCCTGTTCAATCCGCTCTTCAAAACAATCACACGTGCAGAATCGAATCGCCTATGAATGATCAGCACAGCAAAATTTTCATAATTGATTTGGATATACTCTGCGCAGGGTCGGCAAATTTTTCAAGTCAGGCAATGTTAAAATCAAATCAAAACGACGAAGCTCATATTATAATCCATGATTTTAGAATAGCAAGACGATATATGTCTCATTTCCATCATATTATGTCGGGATTAGACCCTGAAAATACAGGCGACGCTGATAATTACGATAATACTCCTCCGGATAAACCTTCAAATTTATCCGTAACCGCTTCCTTAAATTCATTTGAACTCAATTGGACAAAACCGGAGTTAAATATTTCCGATTTTTCAAGATATTATATTTTCATAGATTCAAAACCGATTAATTCAAATTATAATATCGGCGATAAAATTGATAACGACGGAGACGGCTATTTCGACGAAGACCCGACCGGCAATATTGATAGATTTTCTTCAAGTTTTACCGGCTCCGGAATTCCTGAAGACGACGACGCAGACGGAAAAACAGATGAAGACCCTTGGCTTTTTCCAGAAATGCAGATTAAAAATATAAATCAGACAAACGCGGTTTTGACTACTTCCAACGTCGGCGATCAAATATTAAACGGAGTGAGTTATTGGTTCGCCGTTGTCGCAGTCGATACTCAGGGAAACGAATCGTTATGCGATACTTCAGGACCCCATCGCTTAAGCGTTTCCGGCGATACAAGCCTGATTATTACTGAAATATTTTATGATAACGGTTCCGAAAAAGATTGGCTTGAAATTTATAACAATGGAATTTCAGACGTTGATTTTAACGGGTGGAAAATTCTCGACGGCGAAAATCCAATAAATTTCAGTTCTGTTTATCATAATGTCAACGGCGTTGGCAGTAAAATTATTAAACCCGGACAATACGCTGTCGCGTCTCCTTCAGCGGAACAATGGTATGATTTTTATGGAGATACGCCTCCAATACTTTTTGATTTTAATGTTTTTGATTTCAATCTAAGTTCGCAAAACATCGGATTAATTACCGCTTCAGGCGCGACTGTCGTTTCTTTTGTTTATCCTGATAAAGCTACAACCGGTCATTCTATAGAACTATTCTCCTTGTATTCAGATCCTTCTTCTGAAGCGGAATGGCAGGCTTCAAATGAATTTTTAAGTAAAACGCCGGGAGATTCCAATACAACTATATCTTCTTATAACGGAGCGGACACAAATATAAAAATAACCGAAATAATGTTCGACGTTCCGCCGGGATTCTCGGAAGATACGGGCGAATGGATTGAATTTTTTAATTGCGGTTCCGAGACCGTTAATTTAACCGGCTGGAAATTCGGGGTATTAAGCGGTTCAAGCTGGATAAAATCTAAATTCATCGCTGTTTCCGGCGATTTATATATCGGCCCCGGCGAATATGCGGTCTTTCACGAAAACGGCAACGCGTGGAATTACGGGGACGTCCCTTCTATTCTTATCAAAGGTTCTTCCTCATTTTCAATGAGAGCTACCGGCGACGCCATCGCGTTACTTAATAGCAAAGACTCTCCCGTTGAGATAATCTCTTATCCCCTGATAACTTCTAACAACAGTATTGAAAGAAAAAATTTCAGGCTCGACGATTATTCAGAATTAAACTGGGAACCTTCAAACTTTACTAACGGCGAAACCCATACCGCCGGAAAAATCAACACGACGGCTTTGCCAGAAATTTCGATACAATCTCCCGAAAATATGTATGATACAATCAATCAAACTTTAATTATTTCCGGAACCACTTTAAATTCTTGGAAGGGAGATACCGTTTCAATTTATTTGAATGGAAATTTATCGTCTGAAATTATCATTGAACAGCCAAACGGTTCATGGTCGGACGAATGTATAATGCAATCTCCGGGAGATTCCGTTTGCGCAGTTTTAAACGAACAATTTGGAAAATCCGCTTCAGACACTATTGCCATAAATTATTTTCATCCCCTTGAACTCAGTCTGGATTTAATTTTTACCGAATATGATTCTATGATTAAACCTTTATATTTTGACATAAAAACGATTGGAACCGATTTCGGAGACACTTTGATTATTTTTAATGAAATCGCTAATTCGACCGAAACCATAACGTTGACAAAACGCGACGGTTCATATTATGATACTATTGTTTTATCCGATTACGGAGATACCGTATGGTCGTTTGTCTATGATAAATTCGGAAGAAACTGTTACGATACGATTACCGTAAATTATCATCCCGAATTGTTGATTCAAATTCAAACTCCTTCAAATTTTCACGATACTTTTTTAAATCAAATTTCAGTTTCCGGAACTACTCTTGGAACCGACAGGGGCGGAACAGTAACTGTATTTACCAATGCTGAAACGCAATCATTTTATATTATTCAGGAACTTGACGGTTCGTTTAACTCAACCGCTTTATTAAGCGGAAATCTCTCCGATTCAATAATCGTTAAACTCGAAGACAGATTCGGAAGAACCGCTTACGATTCAATTTCAGTAAATTATTTTCCTGAACACAGTTTGAAAATTTCATATCCGAATTCCGGAATAGATACAAACTCAAAAATTATTACAATAAAAGGAACTTCAAATTTTTCTTTCCCCGGAGACGCCGTCGTTTTATCCGCTTCAACATTTCTCGGAGTTCTAGAAGATATTGAAGGCAATAACTCGCCGGAATTTTTATATGATTATGCCGTTCAATCTGTAATTCCTATTGCCGCTTCCGATTCATTATGGCAGGGAACCGTTTCTTTATCAAATCAAAACGATAGCGTTATAGCAACTCTTATAGACAGATTCGGACGAACGTATTACGACACTCTACAAATCAATTATTTCGGTAATTCTTCAATTGGAATTATATTTCCTTGGGCTAAATACGATACTAATTCTCAATTTGTAAACGTATCCGGTTCATCTTATAATTCCCGTTCCGGCGACACGATTAATATTTTTGTGAACGAAATTTTCCAGAGCTCTTTTTCAATAGACGCAAATAACGGGGAATGGAACGGAACGGCAAATTTGATTTCGGCAAACGATTCAATTACAGCTTTTATTGTTTCCGATTGGTGCGGAACATCAGCGGACACAGTTGAAGCTCACTATTTTACAACCATTTCTTTTGGAATATCAAACCCCGCTTATAATACGGATACAAACATAAAATCAATTTTAATTTCCGGAACTTCAAGCGGAGTTGCCGGTCCTGATAAAATTGAAATCTTCTTAAACGGCGATTATTCAAACCGTCAGGACGCTTATTATATCTGGGAAGAAAACGAGAATTGGTCAGTTAATTCCCAAATAAACAATATCGGCGACAGAATTACGGCAAAACTTACAGACCAATTCGGAAGAATTCTATGGGATACTATAACATTAAATTATTATCCTCCGGCGTCTATTGTTTTTTGCAGTCCGGCTCCTTATTCCGAAACAACTTCTCAATCTATTTCGATTTCCGGAACCACTTATAATTCAAACGCCGGAGACTCGATATTTATTTTCCAGAATGGAAATTTAATTGACGCTATTTTTATTTCGCAGCCGAACGACTCTTGGGCAAGTTCCATAATTCTAAATGATTCTTTAAACGTTATTACTTTAAAACTATTCGATAAATTCAATGAATTCAGATGGGATACGCTTACAATTTCATATTTCCCTATTCCAAATATTAAAATCTTATCGCCGTTAAATAACTCCAATACTAATGTTTTAATTATTTCTGTTTCAGGTTCGGCTCAAAATATTTCAGACGGCGATTCGGTCGAAATTTTTATCAATTCAATTTTTAATTCAGCCGGCTCGATTTCAAATTTTCAATGGAACGGAACAGGTTTAATATCCGCTTTATCTGACAGTATATTAGTTAAATTAACCGACAAATTCGGCAGAATCGCATACGATACGATAACAATTAAACTCTCTGAAATTTCAGTCGCTATTCTAAATCCGGTTTCAAGCGGTTTGACATACGAAACAACGGCATTATTTGTTTCTATTGCCGGAACAACAAATAATTTAATTTCAAACGATACTTTAAACCTTTTAATAAACGATTCTCTTTATATTTCACAATCCGCTTCTTCTACTTGGAATTGTTCGGTTCCTTTATCTATATATTCAGAAACAATTAATGTAACAATTATCGACGGTTTTGGAAGAACAGCAATAGATACTATTTTTCTTTCTCCGGGACTTACGGCGTCAGGTTATATCTCTCTGGAAGGAAACAATAATGATTCGTCAAACGCGATGATAACTATATATAATGAAACGGAATCTTTTTCAACTTTTTCTGATTCTTCGGGATTTTTTGTCGCGCGTTTTTTATATTCTGATTCTTTTATTTTAACCGTTTCAAAACCTTTGTATAAATCTTTTGTTTCAAATTTTTATTTGTATCCGGAATACGTTTGCGAGCCCGTAATTCTTTATGCCGGCGATTTTTTTAGAGACGGAGTTATCAATATACGCGACGCCGCTATGATAAAAAAACATTTTGGCAAAATATTTCCCGATTTGGATATTGACGGAAATTCAATGATAGGAAACGAAGAAAAATATTTTCTCAAAAAAAATTATTTTAAATGATTTATTATTTGTTTATAAATTTCTTAAAAAATAAAACTGTTTTTTGGGGATAGACCTGAATGGTAAACTATTATTTCGGCAAAAAAAATTTATAGAATATTAATACAACAACCAAAATAAATCCTGCAATCTTAATAAACTGCCATAAAGTAAAATAAGAAACCGGACGTTCATAAGAATTATAATAAAAAAACAATTTTATCTTTTTCAATTTTGCCGATATTTTTTTTTTATAATTCGTCTTTAATCTTTTTTTATAAATATTTGAATTAAAATTTTGATTGTCCGGCATTTAATATTCCTTGATTTTTTAATAGTTTTATTATATCTTATGTTTGAAATATTTCAACAGAATTTTTCTGTTTTTTAGCTGGATAACTGTTTACTATTCAGCCACTTTTTTAAACCGTTAAACGGTTTTAGTTTTTGTATTCTTTTTATAAACCCATCAATTAATTGCTGGGTTTATAAAAGTCGAATCGTTATTTATAACCGTTTTAACGGTTTTTAAAAAAATAGACTTGAGTAACAAAAACTGCGGCGAAAATGTTGTTCTTTTAAAAACCGTCCGCAGTTTATCGTTAAAAAATAATTTTATTCGCGGAGAAAATGATGGAATATCTTGAAATGAAACAGCAATGCTCAGAATTAAAAAAAATTGCGGAATCCGATATCCGGAGGTATCTTTGACTACGAAAACGGTAAAAATAAATTAATAGCTCTCGAAGAAAAAACTACTCAACCCGGTTTCTGGAACGATAACAAAACAGCGTCAATAGTAAATCGTAAAATAAGCAGAATTAAAGAAAATATTGATTTATATGATAAAATATATAAAGACGTAGAGGACGTCTACGCTTCATTGCAGCTTCTTGAAGAATACGACGATTTGGAATTAAAGACTTTTTGTGAAACTAAGATTTCAGAACTGAAAACTTTATTTGAAAACATTGAAATCGAAACGCTTTTTTCAAACGAATTGTCTGAGAATAACGCGATTATAAATATTCATCCGGGAGCAGGCGGCACTGAATCTCAAGATTGGGCTCAAATGCTTTATAGAATGTATTTATACTGGTTTGAAAAAATGAAGTTTGAACACGAATTATTAGATTATCAACTCGGCGAAGAAGCCGGAATTAAAAACGTAACTTTGCTCGTAAAAGGCAAATTCGCTTACGGCTATTTATCTACCGAACAGGGAATTCATAGACTCGTAAGAATTTCGCCTTTTGATTCAAACGCCAGAAGACATACGAGTTTTGCCGCTGTTTCGGTTATGCCCGAAATAAACGACGATATCAAAATAGAAATTAACGAAGAAGATTTAAGAATCGACACTTACAGAGCTTCCGGAGCGGGCGGTCAACATATTAATAAAACCGATTCCGCCGTCAGAATAACTCATATTCCCACAGGTTTGGTTTCCCAATGCCAGACTGAACGCAGTCAGCATAAAAACAAAGAGAGCGCAATGTTGATTTTAAAATCCAAGCTATATGCCGCTCTCGAAGAAGAAAAGAAAAAAGAAATAAATAAAATCGCAGGCGATAAATCCGATATCGCTTGGGGACGTCAAATCAGGTCTTATGTTTTTCAACCTTATACGATGGTTAAAGATCACAGAACCGACGTTGAAATAGGAAATATTCAATCCGTTATGGACGGCAATATCGACCCCTTTATAAAATCTTTTTTAAAAAAACAGGCGGCTAAAAAGAATGAAAATTAAATTTATTTTATCTTTAAGATTGATTTTTTATTCCGCTTTATTATTATTCTGCGTCTTAACTTTTATAACCTATTTTCAAAACAAAAAAATATTGCAATTAAATAATTCAGTCGTTTTATGCGTAAAAAGCGATTTGCTGACTCATTACGTCAACGACGAATCAATTTTAAAAACCGAAGCCGCGAATTATATAAACCTCTTGAAAAAATACGGATTTTCCCATATATTATTCGATAAAATTACTTTGCGCGAACTTATTCAAAACGGTTTTGTAACCTTCGTTTCCGGCTCTGATATTATTAATAATAAGCGAATATGCTCGCCTCCGCCCCTTGATATCGAACGCGCCGCAAATAACTCTTTAAATCTGAAAATTAATCCCGATTATAAATATATTATATCTGAAAATAAAAATTTGACGGAAAAAATTTTCGATTCGCTGCAAGAAAACGATATTACTGTTCATAAATTGTATTCCGATTCAGGCGGCCCGTTCCTTCAAAATAATTATTATTTGGAAATTCTAAATATTCCCGACGAATTACCCAATATCAATTTATTTTATCAGGATAACGCTATCGAATATTTTAAAAACTCACAATTTAAAATCGCCCTTCTTGATCCGAACAAATCTGATATAAAAAAATACGGCGGCATTACCGACGCTTATGTGTTAGACGAATATTCGATTGATAAGATTAACGAATTGTCTAACGTGACAGGCGGCGCGGATTTTCTAATTTTTAAAAACAATCTCATATACAAATATCCGGGTTTAATCAATAAAATCAAATATCTTCCTATTACTCATACTATGCTTCAAAGAATAAAAATTTTAGATAAATCATTAAGAACCAATGTTTATCAATTTATTATTTATTCGCCGACAAGCAAATTAAATGAAGAATTTGAATCCGAATTGGAAATATTATCCGATTTTTTTAAAAATCGCAAAACTACAATTTCCGATTCCATAATCCGGTTTGAATTGACTCCTAATTTGAAAATTTCTTATGTTTTATGTTTAATTATTATCGTTTCATTTTATTTGATTTTTATTATTAAATGCGAATCCCTATTATTTTTAGGAAATCTCGGCATTGCCGCCGCTTATTCGATTTATCTTTATAAAATGAGTTTTTTAACAAATCATTACGTCGTCTGGCAGACCGGAATGTTTCAAATTATGGCGATACAAATTTTATTTTTTGTTATCTGGGAAAAACAGATTATAAATCTCATAAAAGGAATTTGTTTCTTATTCGTTTTCTATTATATCAGCGTTTTAAGCGCCGGTCTTTATATGTTCTCTCTGCTTGATATTCCGGTATTCGCAAAATCCATTATTGTTATTTTTCAATTATTGTCGTTCATATTCGGGCTTTATATTTACCGCAAAAGATTCGACAATAAATTTTTATTCAACTCGATTCAAATAGTCCTTATGATTCTGGCGGTTATGATTCTTTTCAAAGGCGATATGGGGTTGACTAATATTTTCGAAAACTTTTACAATAAAATCATTCGAACTATTTTGATTATTATAAATTAACAAACTATGATAAAATTCTCAAACGTAAAAAAATGGTATCAAAACAAAACCGTCAAAGCTATTGACAACGCGAGCTTTGAAATCAAAAAAGGCGATTTTGTTTTTTTAACCGGACACAGCGGTTCCGGTAAAACTACGCTGTTAAAACTTATTTTTAAAGGAACAAATCCCGATTCGGGCGAAATATTTGTTGACAATGAAAATATAGTTAACATCAGGGATTCAAAAATTCCGTATTTGCGCCGGAAAATCGGGGTGGTATTTCAGGACTTTAAGCTTTTATATAATAAAACCGTTTATGAAAATACCGCTTATATTATGAACGCTCTTAATATTTCTAATAGCGTTATAAAACTTAAAACCGAAAAAATTTTAAAAGAACTCGGATTATGGTATAAAAGAGATTCGTTTCCGCATACGCTTAGCAGCGGCGAACAGCAGCGCGCCGCTATTGCAAGGGCTCTTTCAAACGACCCTTTAATTATTCTCGCGGACGAGCCGACCGGCAATCTTGATATTGATAACGGTAAAACCATTATTGATTTGCTGCGGGATCTTAATTACAAAGGAACCACTATCGTTATGGCAACCCATAATTTAGACTTTGCTCGACTGGTAAATAATTCTATTAATATTGTTTTAAAACAAGGAAAAATCGAAAAAATTTCAGGTTAATTATCAGGGATATTATTATGTTTTTTTTTATTAAAGAAGGTTTTTCAAATTTTTCAAGAAATAAGTTCATTAATATTATTTCAATATTTGTTATTTCCATTTCCATTTTTTTCATTATTTTCTTTTATCTGCTGTCAAAAAATATCGGGAACTTTATCGCAAGACTTAAAAGCGACATTACCATTATTGCGTATTTGAACGATAATATCGAGAGCGATTCCGTTGAATCGCTTCATTATTTTCTTAAATCCAATCCCGATATCAGCGAATTTAAATATCTGACAAAACAGCAGGCGCTTGAAGAATTCAAAGATTATTCTAAGGATATTCCGGAATTAATCGAAGGAATTATCGATAATCCGCTGCCGGCTTATTTTGAAATTCATTTAAAAAAAATCGACGCCTCAATCATATCCAAACTTCTTTCTCAAATCAATAATTTTAATGGAATAGAATCTATAGATTCGGGACAAAAAAAATTGAATTATCTCCAAACTTTAAATAAAACAATTAATTATATATTATTCGTCATTGTCTTTATAATGTTTATTTTTTCGGCTTTCATCGCGTTTAATACGATTCAACTTACCTTTTATTCAAGAGCCGCCGAAATCGAAATTCAAAAACTGATTGGCGTAACTAAATTTTTTATCAGACTGCCCTTTATTATCGAATCCGCCATTACTATGTTCATTTCTTCCACGATTTGCATTTCTATGATTTATATTTTTTTTAACCATATTCTTCATAAATTGCCGCTTCCGATTCTTGCAGATTTAAATTTTACTTTTCTTAATCAAAAAGAAATCGCAATTATTTATGTCGCCTCTTTTCTCGCCGGATTAATCGGTTCTTTCGCGGCTTTATCAAGATTTATGAGTATGTCTATTGAAAATGAATAAATTTTTTTCAACCGGATTCGCCTGTCTTTTGATCTGTTTTTTTTTAATTTTCTCCGAACGTTCTTTCTCGCAGAAAACCGAAACGGATAAAACTGCGGATCTTGAAAAAAAATTGAATCTCTTGAAAAATAAAGAACAATTGCAAAAACTTGAAAAATCAAAAAACCTTAAACAAATCCTTAAAATAGCGAATCAAATTGAATTTGAAAAGGATAAACAAAAACTTTTAAACAGCGAACTTTTAAAAATTGAAAATAAAATCGTTGAACAAAGCCGCGTTATTTCGGACATTTCCCTTAAACTATCCGAACTTGAATCCGATATTGCCGTTTTATCAAAACAAATTGAATCAAACGAATCTAATTTGACAAACTCAAAACAGAAACTCGCCAAACGCATCCGCTCAACTTTTAAAGAACAAAAAAAATATTCTTCTCTTTCAAATTTGATGGCTTTGCTCGAATCTAAAAAAATTACCGAATTTTCTTTGAAATTTAAAATGCTCGATATGATTTCTCAAAGCGACAAACTTCAGATTGACAGAATTTTATTTTTAATCGCTAAACTTAAATCTGATAAACAATCGGTTGAAACAGTTAAAATCGAAAAAAATAAATTGCTTGAAGAAAACGAAACCGCAAAAAATCAATTAGTTCTCTCAAAAAATGAAAAAGAAAATTTCGTCGCCAAATTAATCAAAAACAGGGAATTTCTTTCCGCGGAAATCGATAACAGGCAAAGGCAGATGAAAGTTATCGAAGCGTCGATTAATAATCTGATATTAGAACAAAAACAGACAAAAGAAATGATTGAACTTAACAAACTCGATTTTAAAAATAAAAAAGGAAAATTGCCCTGGCCGGTTAAAAAATCTAAAAACAACAAAATTCTCTCTAAATTTTCAGGATTAAATTCAAGATACAAATTTGAAATTAAAACCGACGGCATTGAAATAAAATGCTCGCAGAATCAGGACGTATATTCTGTGGCGGAAGGCATAGTGATTTTTGCGGATTGGATTGATTCGTTCGGATGGACGATTATTATTTCTCACGGTTCCGGCTATATTACTCTTTACGCTCATTTAAACGAAATAACGGTTAAATCCGAGCAAAAAATCGACGGTATTCAAATTATCGGAAAGGCGGGCGACACGGGTTCGCTATTCGGAACAAGTTTATTTTTTCAAATTAGAGAAGGAAAAAAAACCGTGAATCCGGAATTGTGGCTGACAAAATAAAACGCGCATTTTTTAAATTCGTTTGACGCGCTTGACAAAAAGGAAGTTTTAACCTGAAAACCGCATTAGAATCTTAAAAAAGCGCTGAAAGTAAGAAAAAACATTGATTTTGAGCGCTTTTTCAAAAGCATTAATTTTTTTCTTGGCAGTTTTCAGGTTTTTTAGAAGTTTTAAATTTACGGCTTTAGCCGTAAATCATATGTTTTTAAGATTTTGAAAAATTGTCTGAAACAAGTATTCTATGCTGAACAATTTTTCAAAATCTTTATGCGGTTTTCGGGTTAAATTATTCCGAATTGACGACTTCGTTGATAAGGTCGATCATTTTTTCTTTGTTTATAGGTTTTAAAATATAATTTTTTACGCCTATTTCAAGGGCTTCAAGAATCACGTTTTTTTGTTCTAACGCAGACGTCATTATAATCTTAGCTTTCGGGAATTCATTCAATATTTTTTTTGACGCTTCTATGCCGTTTAATACAGGCATCGTAATATCCATCGTAACTATATCCGGAAGAACTTCTTTATATTTATTATACGCTTCTTCTCCGTTCTCAGCTTCGCCCGCTATTGAATGGCCGGCTTTGATTAAAACAGTCTTTATGAAACTGCGCATTATTAGCGTGTCGTCTGCAATTAGTATTCTGGCCATTTAATAATTATCCGTCAGAACAAGTTAGAATATAAAAAAATCTTGCATGGCAAAGATTTTTTTATTTGATTATAGAGATTTTAATAATTCTATTAGTTTAGAAAAATCAGTCGGTTTTTTTATAAACGCTTTCGCTCCGATTTTCTCCATAGCTTTTTTTATATCTTCTTCAGAACGCGCGGAATTAATAATTATCGGAATGTTTTTCGCCAGATTCCTGCTTTTAAAAGCTGATATGACCGCGTCTCCGTCTATATACGGAAGATTCAAATCCAGCAATATGATATCCGGAGTTTTATTTATTATTATATCGACGGCGTCAAAACCTTTAGTGGCAAAAACAAGTTCAAAATCCTGAGACGTCATTCTTTTTTTTAACACTTCGATATAATCGAGGTCGTCTTCAATAACTAAAATTTTCTTTGTCATTTTAAAATTCCTCCTCGTTTTTTTACTTTTTATTTTTTATCATTAAATATAAAAAAATTCGAATCAATCTACGGTTTTATAATATTGTTTTACCTTTGTCTCTGTATCCGGTCCGTTTTTTTGACGGTCTTCAAGTATGAACTTTATTCTGTTTATATAATGCAGCGCGCTTAATTTTAATTGACCTTTTGGCATTCTGGGATAATTAAAATATACATTGTGAAAATGACGGCTGGCTTCTTCGTATTTTTGGTTTTTATAAGCGTATTCGCCGGCATTGTATTCCTCGTAAAATTTTTTATCGTTTGAATATGCGTCGCTTTGAAGATTTGCCTGTTTTAATTTTAAAAATCTATCAGGATCGTTTTGATAATCGTTTGCGGAAAAAAAAATCGCATATACCGCCATTCCAACAACTAATAAAATCAAACCCATTTTTAAAATATTCGGATGCATTTTTAAAACCTGATTTTAAGTAGAATATTCGGCATTAATTTTCACATAATCATACGTTAAATCGGAAGTCCACTCCATAACTTCTTCGCTTTCGTTTAAACCCATATCCACAGCGATATGTATTTCTTTTAATTTCATTATCTTATTTAATTTTTCCGAATCGTATTCGGCTTCCATTCCTTTTTCGAATATTAAATTATTATTAATATATAATTTGACGTTTTCCGGATTAAACGCAAATTTCGCGCTCCCGATCGAAGAAATAATCCTTCCCCAATTCAAATCGCAGCCGAATAAAGCCGTTTTAACAAGATTTGAATTCGCTATTAGTTCGGCTATTATTTTTCCTTGTTCGTAATTTCCGGAATTAATAACTTTTATCTGAATAAATTTTGTCGCGCCTTCTCCGTCCTTTACAATCATTTTGGCTAATTCGACGCAGACGTATGTTAATTTTTCCGTGAATTTTTTATAATCGGCGGAATCAATATTCTCTATCGGTTCATTCTCTGCCATTCCGTTTGCCATAACGTAAACGCTGTCATTTGTCGACATATCTCCATCTACCGTAATCGAATTAAAAGATTTATTCACCGCGGTTTTTAACGCCGACCGCAACGCGTCCGCTCCAATTAATGCGTCGGTGGTTATAAAGCACAACATAGTGGCCATATTGGGATTTATCATTCCCGAACCTTTCGCGCATCCGCCTATAATAATCGTTTTATTTCCCGACTTATAAGATACGTTGATTTTTTTTTCTACAGTGTCGGTTGTAATTATTGCTTTTGAAAAATTATTTTCAGTATTATTGCTCAGGGATTCTTTTAATAGTTTTATGTTGCCGATTATTTTTTCAACCGGCAACTGAACGCCTATCTTCCCCGTGGACGCCGTTAGTATTCTGTCTTCGGGCAAGTCAAATTCTTTTGCCGATTTTTCAATTATGAACCGGTTTATTTTTAAACCGGTTTCGCCTGTGCAGGCGTTTGCCGAACCGCTATTTACTATTATTAATCTTTTTAATTCGGTTTTTGACATTTGTTCTATCGAACTTATTACAGGCGCAGCGGCAAATTTATTTGATGTGAAACAAGCGGCTGTCACGGCGTCTTTTACGGAATAGACGCATCCCAAATCATAATTCGAACTTTTTTTTAATCCGGCTTTTATTCCGGCGGCTAAATATCCTTTTGCCGCCGTAATTCCTATGCCGTTTTTTGAGCTAAGATTAACGTTTTGAGAATTGATAACGTTTTCTCGCTTTTGCTTGACCATATTTTTTCCTTTCGACTTTTCTCGAATCTCTTGTCAAATATCCTTCGCCTTTCAATTGTTTTTTTAAATTCGGGTCGTTTTTAATAAGCGCGCGGGATATGCCCAATCTTATAGCTTCGGCTTGTCCGGTTGTGCCGCCGCCGTTCACAGTTACTACAACGTCGAAATTCCCTAAATTATTCGTTAATTCCAACGGCTGTTTTACCGCGCTTATCAATGAGCCTTTATTAAAATACTCTTCAAGATTTCTATCGTTTATCAATATTTTACCGTCGCCGGACTTCATATAAATTTTTGCTATCGACCTTTTGCGGCGGCCTAATCCCAATATATAATTTATCATTTTAAAAGTTTCCTCCTAAATTAAAACTCAATTCTTTCCGGTTTCTGCGATTCATGATTGTGCGAGGCGCCTGAAAAAACTCTCACTTTTTTTAAAAATTTGCGTCCAAGATGATTTTTCGGTAGCATTCCTTTAACCGCATGTAAAATGACTTCTTCGGGTTTTGTCTTCATCATATCTTTTAATTTAGTCATCTTAAAATGGCCAACCCATAACGAATGTTTGAAATATTCTTTTTGATTTAATTTGTCGCCGGTAACCTTAATCTTTGAAGCGTTAATAACGACAACTGAATCTCCGCAATCTTTGTCTTGTCTGTATTCAGGTTTGTTTTTACCTTTTATAATCTCGACAATTTTTACGGCGAGTTTTCCGAGAGTAATATTTTCCGCGTCTATTAATATCCATTTTTTCTCAATATTCTCCGGTTCGATAAATGTAGTTTTCATTCTTAATATTCTCCTCAATCAATATTAAAATCGTTGTCAAAAATACAGAATACGATTTAAAACATTCGTATTATATTTAAAAACACAATTTTGTCAAGTTTTTTTATATAAGTTTGTAAAATATTTTTCGGATTTCTTGTTTATTAATGACAATTCGGGCATCCGCATTGCGAATTTGACGCATTGGGACAATAACCGGATTCGCAGGTTTTACTATTACAACCAAAATCTCCGCCCAAAGCAGACGAACCAATTCCGAATACCGAAAATTTTTTTTTTAACCTGTCGCTTCCGCATTTATCGCATACGGCGATTTCATTTCCATTTATCAAACATTCAAAATCGTTTCCGCAAATTTCGCATTTATACTCGAATATAGGCATTATAAACTCACCCTTTTCTTTTGTTCAAAAATCATTTTACGTTTTATAAATTAACGCTATTTCATATCAAAACATTTTTTAAAATCCGCCGGCCGGTTTAAGTTTAAATTACAGTTCCGTCGGGAATCGCCGAATCTTTATGTATAATCACTATGCCGTCTCTTATTGAATAACCCTCGCCGTCAAATTCCTCTACATTGTCCTTATTTTTGATAATAACGTTTTCTCCTATTCTGGCGTTTTTATCAATAATCGCTTTTTCAATAAACGTATTTTTCCCTATTCCAATAATAGGTTCTTTGGTTTTGTTTTTTGATGTTTCTGCAAATTCATAATGGTCATTGCCCATTAACAAAGACGATTTTATAACGCATCCGGCGCAAATATAACTTCTCAATCCGATTATCGAATTTTCTATCTCGCTGTGAGTGATTAAACATCCCTCCGCAATTAATGATTTTATAATTTTGCAGTCGTTGATTTTTGATATAGGCAAATACCTTGCATGAGTATATACCTGATATGCGCTATTGTAAAAATCAAAATTTTTAAATTCCGAAGTCAAATCAATATTGGCGTTATAAAAAGCTTTTATAGTTCCTATGTCTTCCCAGTATCCGTTATATAAATACGAATATACGTCGTAATTAGTTATAGCCGCCGGAATAATATGTTTTCCAAAATCTTCAAGCGTGTTATCAAGCGCTTCAATTAAAATATCGTAATTGAAAATATATATGCCCATTGAGGCAAGATAATTTTTACCTTCCGCTATTTCTATATTATCGCCTTCTAACAGATTATTATCAACTTTTAGAGAATCAAGAACCGCGTCTTCTTTCGGTTTTTCTTTGAACTCGACTATTTTTCCTTTTCGATTCATTTTTAGAATTCCGAATTCTTTGGCGGATTCTCTGTCAACCGGAATAACCGCTATGGATATATCGGCGTTTTTCTCAATATGCCTTGAAAGCATCCGCTTAAAATCCATTTGATAAAGCTGATCTCCGGATAGAATAACCACATATTTCGGTTTTGCAAATCTGAAATGTTTTATATTGTGCCTGACTGCGTCCGCGGTTCCCTGATACCAGTCGTCGGAATCTCCGGTTTGTTCCGCAGCAAGTATATCCACAAAACCTTTTGAAAACGTATCAAACCTGTAGGTGTTTTTTATATGACGGTTCAATGATTCCGAATTATATTGCGTTAAAACGAATATTCTGTTAATCTCCGAATTGAGACAATTACTTATCGGTATGTCAATCAATCTGTATTTCCCCACAAGCGGAACCGCAGGTTTGCATCTGTCTTTTGTTAAAGGAAATAACCGCGTGCCTTTTCCGCCTCCCATTATGATAGCCACAGATTCGCGAGAAGCCATTTAAATCCCCTCCTTAGCTAAAAACAATATTATTTTAAACGATACTTTAATTAAAATTTATTCTTTATCAAGTTTTCCTTTATTCGGTATGATACGATATAATTATAAAAATTGCAAGCTGTTTTTAGTTTCGCCTCAACACTGCCAAAATCGACGAGTAAAATAAAAGTCCGATAAAATTAATGCTTTAACCGAAGTTTCGCAAGTTTTGAACGAAACTTCGGCTAAAACCCATCTTTCGGAAAATTAAGCGTTTAATTTTCAATAACTTGAAAAATGAAAACGCCGAAAACTGAAAAATAGTGTCAAAAAGTTGAATTTTGATTGATTTTCCCTCGATATTCGACGTGTTTTATTATAATATAATCCCTCAAAATAAAGTCGTTATTCCGCATTGTTTTGAAACTGGGGTTTTAATGTTCGACGCCTGCGCAAGCGCCGAAGACAGATTAACATAAAAAGATTGATTTGTCGGTCGCTCGACCTTCTGAATTTTTGTTAAACCCGAATAATGCAATAAAAACAGTGAAGTTTTTCAAAACATATATACGCG
>DAINAU010000087.1:0-18198 GCA_036733285.1 bacterium | reverse complement strand
GCTGTATATGCTTCTTTCAAGATTAGTGTTTGGTCTCTTTCTGCCATGTAAACCAATATTTGCTCCGCGACTGTCATATAAATATTTAAATTTCATACTAATATCTTCTTTAGACATTTTATAATCTAAAATGGCTTTTTGCTTGTCTTCAGCCGTATAACCTATATCTGATAAAGTAGTCGCTCTGGTAACGTTATTTTCCGTATTAACTTTTGTCAAATCGTCGCCAGGTCCTATATAATCAATCGGTAAGTGCGGATAAGTTCTTCCCTGACTATAATTAGTATTGTCGGAAGTCGGATATCCATAAAGTCTATGTTCTTGTCCATCGGTTTGATAAATTTCGGCAAAAAAATTTGTTTTCCAATTCTGCACTTTTCCCGACCAATTAACGCTCGTTCTTAGGGTTTTATCTTCTCCGAACTCGCTTTTGACCGTAAAACCTTCCGGTATATTTTGATTGGTTGTTAAACTGATAACCCCTACAAATCCGCCTGTGCCGTGAATAGAAGAACCTGGTCCTCTTATTATCTCGATTTTTTCTATATAATCAATTGATATGTCATATAAAGCCAAGCCCGAATATAAATCGTTCATTCTCTGACCGTCTATCATAAAAAGAACATTGGGCCATTGACGCACTCCTCGTATAGCCACTTTATTATAACCGCCGAGTTCGTCTATACTAACTCCTATACCCGGAACAAATCTTAAAGCGTCAGCTACGGTTCTACATCCCATATCCTGCAATTGTTCGCGGGTTATAACCGACAATATCGCAGGCGTTTCGCTGACTTTCTGCGCGTATTTTGAAGATACCGAAGCTATTTCTTCTTCTACTTTAAAGAACGCTTCTTCGCTTTCAAAATCATCGTCCGCAGCTTGAACTGTCACAATAAACGTAAAAATAAAAACAAAACATACAATCCACAAAATACGTTTTTTCATAAAAACCCCCTCTACTTTAAGTTTTTATTATCTATTTTAATATTACCGGAAATTATTATTAAATTTCTAAAACAAAAAAATCCGGTAAATTTTATTTATATTTAAACGAATAACTAAATTATTAAAACCATTCAAACGGTTTGTTAATAATTTTATTATATAGTTAATTCCGCAAAAATTGCGGTTTTTATTTTAAAACAAAAACTATTTTTCAAACCGTTTTAATGGTTTTTAACAGACGCAAAACAGCGACAAAAATTTTATTTTTCCACATCGTCTTTGCGGTAGACTTTATCCGCAAAACTCAATACGTCTTCATTTGAAGTTATACCTATTTCGGTTAACGTCAGCGAATTGATAACAAAAAAAGTTCCTATCGGGGATTCGACGCCGACATTATCGGGCGACATTTTATCAATCAGTATTTTTTCAGCTATGCTTGCGGCTTGCGAGCCAATAGCAAAATAACTTGGCGAAATGGACATCAACGCCCCGGCTTTCACAAAATTATCTGAAAAAGCTATGAAAGGCATTTTATTTTTTTTACATTTTTCAATCATCATAAATATAGTGTCTTTATTGTAAATCGCAGGGTCGGCAACCATATATAACGCTTGCGAATTTTTTTTCAATTTATCAAAAGCGTCTTCGATATCGTCCGCGGATTTAATTTTCAAGGTATTAATGTTAATGCCGAATTCAGTTTGTTTGGATACTATGGCGTCCACGATTTCTTTGCTTTTATCAGAATATATTATTCCAACGTTTTTTATGTTTGGAATCAGCATCTGCATCTGCATAAAAGTAACTTCAGCCGGAACCTCAAGCGATATTCCGGCGACTTTAGGCGAATTATTGAGTTTTAATTTAGGATTTTTATAATTTAAAATCATAGAAAAAATTATAGGAATATCTTTTGTATATTCGGTCATATTCGCCGCGGCTTTATCGCCGATGGCGTAAATCAAATTAGTATTTGATTTCTGCAAATCTTTTGCAAGATCCTCGGCTTCGGTTTTTTTCAAATCATATTCTTTAATAATAAAACCTTTTTTCTGCATTAATGTAGAAGTGAAATTATCCGCGACTTCGTTGAATTGAGAGCGTTCGCTCGTAGTTTTAACGACCGCAATATTATAATCCGAAAAAACGGGCGGCGCAATAAATGTATTGATTATTAAAATCAGAATAATTGAATACAATGCTGATTTTGTTTTCGAAAATAAATTGTTCATAATAAATTTTCTCCTTAAATTTATTTTGCTACCCATTTCGAGTAACCGAGAGTTTTTAAAAATTCTTTGCCTTCCGGACTATTTTCCATATCACCGAACGTTTTTATCAGCGAATCCAGATCGCCTGCGGAAACGTCGTTTGCAGCGCATAACGGCGATTCCGGTATTGGTTCGGACGTAAGGAGTTTTTTTATTCCCGCTACCGCGGCGGGATTTATTTTTTCAATTTTCGAAAGATTTTTTTCGGATATTATAGCGGCTTTAATCTGACCTATTTTTGCCGCAAGCAACGCGTCTAAATCTTTTTTCACGTAGATCACTTTTGAATTATTTAAATCGTATGAAGCCGATTTGAAAAGATATTCGTTAAGAAAATTCAAGCTTTCAGGTCCAAGCGAAGTCGAACCGACGTTCTGCCCTTTTAAATCAGGAACGCCTTTAAAATCCGCTTTTGTCATAACGATTTTCTTATAAGTAGGACTTCCGTCTTCTCCGTTTGGAATCATTATTTCCTTAAAGCCGTCGCCCAAACTTTTTACAAGACCGGAAGACGCTATAAAAACCTTTGCTTTTCCTTCTTTGACAAGCTTGCTGAAAACATCAGCGTCAATAACCGGCTGGATTTTCATCTGAACGCCCGCTTTTTTAAAATAATCGCTTGATGTTTTAATCAATATCGAAGGGTCGGTTGGAGCGGCGTCGGGATTATAAAAAAATATTGTTATTTCAGCCGCGGCAATCCAAGATACCGATATAAAAAACAAAACTAACGCAATAAAACTTTTTTTTATCATCTTGTCTTACTCCAAAATATATATTGATTTAACTGTAGAAAAAATGTTTTGAACGGGGATTAAATAACTATAATTAATGAAAATGTTTTTATTATGTTTCATTTAATCGTAAATTTATTTAATTTTAAATTATGATATTTCCTATAATATTTATTAAAAAAAAAAAGTCAATAAAAAACTTGCTTTTTTACGATAAAATTTTATTCTTATTTTTTAAGAAGTTATCGAAACTTTTTTTTTTATGAATTTCGGAGAAAAAATATGTATATTTCATTAAATCAAAACGAAATCGATGAAATGCTTAAACAAACGGGTGTTGCCGAAATCGGAGATTTGTTTTCCGACATACCCGATAATTTGAAATTGCTCTGGACGCTGGAAGAAAAAAATATTTTAATAAAAAAACAATCGGCGGTTGAATCGGATAAAGAAATCATTTGTGAAAACGCTCAAACTCCGGTATGTTTTGCAGGGGGAGGAATTTACGACCACTATATTCCGTCAGCCGTGGATTTTATCGCGAACCGCTCCGAATTTTTCACGGCTTACACGCCGTATCAGCCTGAAATAAGTCAGGGAACTCTTCAATACATATTCGAATATCAATCAGCGGTATGCGATTTAACAAAACTCGACGTATCAAACGCTTCTCTTTACGACGGTTCCACTTCTTTAGTGGAAGCGATTAAAATGGGGCTCCTGAAAAAAAACAAAAAAATCGAGGGAACGGTTCTTATTCCACGCTCGTTAAATCCGAATTATAAAAATGTAGTCAATACTTACTTGAAATATTCAAACGTCAAATTCTTTGAAATTCCGTTTGATGAAAAAACCGGCGGAATAGACGCCGATTCTTTAAAAAGTCAAATAAAAAACGCGGATATAATCTGTATTCAGTCTCCAAATTATTTTGGAATAATTGAAAATCTTGAAGAAATCAAAGAAATAATGAATTCGAATACTGACATGGTAAAAATTATGATTTATTATCCGTTATCTTTAGGTTTATTAAAAAAACCCGGAGAAGCCGGATTTGACGTAGCCGTAGCCGAAGGGCAGTGTTTGGGCATTCCAATGTCCGCCGGAGGTCCTTTGCTCGGAATGATTTCCGCTAAATCTAATTTTTCAAGATATATTCCCGGACGCATTGTCGGCAAAACAGTTGATAAAGACGGCAAACCCGGATTTGTTTTAACTTTACAAACTCGAGAACAGCATATTCGCAGAGAACGCGCTTTATCCAACATTTGTTCAAACGAATCTCTCTGCGCATTGCGGGCAATAGTCTATTTATCAATGCTCGGAAACGACGGATTAAAATATTTAAGCAAATTGTTATTCAATAATACTTCTTATTTTATGCAAAAATGCAAAGAACGAGGGTTGAAATTAAAATTCGATTCAAAAGCGTTCAACGAGTTCGTAATTCAATTTAAAAGCGAAGCCGAACTGCAATCATTTTTATGCAAATCCCGAGCCGCCGGAATACTTGCAGGAATTCCTATAAACTTAAACGGCAAAGAAGATTGTCTGCTCGTATCAATAACTGAAAAAATTGACTCCGGTAAAATGAAAAAATTTTTAGAAATCTAATTTTATGAATTCAAAAATTACAATCGAATACAGCACTATGTGCTTTAACGAACAAAATTATTTGCAGAAAATTAATGAAGCGAAAAAATTTTTAGAAAGCGAAGGATTTGATTTCGGCATTCAAATCCACAATTCAATCGGAGCCGCGTTATATTCTAAACTCGCGGCAATCAAAGACGACTTTTCTTTCACGGTTCATTCTCCGGTGTTTGCGGATTATTTTTTTAATCTCGCTTATCCCGATTTTGACGCGTTAAAAAAACAATGCCAAAACGCTTTAAAACATTTGATTTTTTTTAACGCCGATTTGCTTTTTTTTCACGGTTTTTTTATGACCGGCAAACTTATCCCTCACGATATGATTAATTATAGAAAAACCATTAAATCGCATATTCCTGAAAAATACAGATTAAACGATTCGTTTATAATGAATCCGGAATATTTCGATTCGGACGAATTTGAAAATTATAAAACAATATTTAAAAAAAATTACGCCGAACTGCAAAAACAGTTTCCCGATTTCAAAATAGCGCTTGAAAATGATTTTGTCGGAGTCGGCAGCGGACTTCAGCGTCCGCAAGAAATTCTTGAATTGACCGATAATCTATGGTTTGACGCAGGACATCTCTGGTGTTCTTCGCTATTGCATAATTTCGATTTTTACGAAGCGAGCTATGAAATCATCTCTAAAAAAAATATTGTCGGCGTTCATCTAAATCATAATCTGATGGATTCTTCTACGGAAAAAATTAAAATAAGAGATTCGCATACGCATTTGTATTGTAAAAACTCGCAGAATCTGAAACCTGTAATTAAAACTTTATTAAATAACGGAATCCAAAGATACACTCTCGAAATCGAAGACGGCGATATTGAAGACGTAAAAATTTTAGCGAGCTGGCTGTGAAAAATTTTTTTTACTTCAACATAAATTAATTGGATTTGTTCGCGGTAAAAAAAACCACGAATAAATCGAATTGAACGAATAAAATTAATGTATGCCTTTATGAAATTCGACAGATTAACAAAGCCAATAATTCCCAAAAAAAATATAAAAGATATTATTTTAGGCGGAGGACAAAAATATTTAAGTCCAGAACGAAGATTTGACGCGATTAAATATTTTTCAACGGACTTATTTGAATAACATTTATGGAAATTAATAATTATAAAGTAGTCGATTTATTTTCTGGCGGCGTAGGCTTATCTTTGGGGTTCATTAATGCTAATTTCGACGTTGTTGCAGCCTATGATCATTGGGAAGCCGCTATTAATTTTTATAATAAAAATTTCAAATCCAATTCCGCATATAAAGTGGATTTAAAAGATAAAGAAGTAATTAATTTCATTAAAAAAAAATCGCCTTTTCATAAAGCAAAAGAAGCGTTTAAAAAAGCCGGATATGGTTTGACTATTGCTGTTTTAAACGCGTCTTTATGCGGAGTTCCACAATTAAGAAAACGTTTATTTGTAATTGGAAGTTTGTTTGACGGCGATAATTTTCTTGATTCTCGATTGACGTCTTGTTTATCAACTAAACCGATGACTATTCGAGAATATTTAAAAAACTCTATTGATATTGAACATTATTATAGACATCCTCGAAGTTATAAAAGACGAGCGATATTCAGTATTGACGAGCCAAGTCCAACTATAAGAGGCGTTAATAGACCTATACCAAGCGGATATAAAGGACATTCCGGCGACACGACTACCGATTATAAAAATTTGCGCCCTCTTACTACAAAAGAACGAAGTATAATCCAGACTTTTCCAATTGAATTTGATTTATCAGGCAATAAAACCGACATTGAACAAATTATTGGTAATGCAGTTCCGGTAAAATTATCTGAGTATGTGGCGTTACGCCTCAAGGAACATATACTTGAATCATCATTGCATTAATTTTGATTAAACATAAGCCGCATTCGCGGAAAAGCTATTAATCTTATCAAAAATATTTTTGCTGAAATTGCAAGAATATTTTTGATAAGACGCCAAACGCATTTACCCTGAAAACCGCATTAGAATTTTGTGAAATTGCTGGAAGCATGGAAAAACATTGATTTTGCGCGCTTTTTTAAAAGCATTAATTTTTACTTGGCGGTTTTCGGGTTTATTGATACAAATTGGGAGGAAGATGGAATTTGATTAACGATATAAAAATTTGGTTGTTTGACATTGACGGAACGCTTGTTCGTCTTGACGGCGCGGGTCTGCGCGCTCTCGATAAAACTTTTTTCGATTTATTCGGATTTAAAGATATTGCATTCAATGTTGATTTTTACGGAAAAACCGACCCCGCAATTTACGAAAATATTCTTGAAATAGCCGGTCTGCCGGTTGATTACGCTCAAAAATATTATAACGCTATTGTAGAAAAATATTTAAGTTATTTACAAATTGAAATTGATTCAATAATCGTAAATCCTGTAATCGAAGGCGTTATAACGTTTCTTGAACATTTAAAAAATCAACCCCGAAATTACATCGGACTGCTTACCGGCAATATTGAAACAGGCGGTTATATAAAAATCGGCAAGTGGGGGCTTTTGAAATATTTTGATTTCGGAGCTTTCGGCAGCGATTCAAAAGTAAGAGCCGATCTTGTGGAAATAGCCGTATCGCGGGCGAAAAAAAAATCCGGTTTTGACTCGGTTCAAAAAAAAAATATTTTTGTCGTCGGCGACACGCCTCTCGACATCAAATGCGCAAAAGATAACGGAGTTGTTTCAATAGCCGTAGCCACCGGAAAATACGGGATTAATTATCTTAAAAAATTCAATCCTGATTATTGCGTTGACAATCTGATAAATATGACTAAAATTATCTAACTTTTCCGATGCAATGTAGTTGGGATAGAAATTTTAACAAGCGCGCATATATGTTTTGAAAAACTTTACTTTACATTTGATGTATTAACCGGATTTAAATGCAACGGCTTAAAACTTGAAGATACAAACTGAAAGGGTTATGTTTAATACTGTTTTTAAATTCGATCTTATCAGGGTCATTTTCATATTTTTTTAATAATCGTTGTCATCAACGGTTATTAGAAATTCGACGCTCTTTGCGAGTTGTTGCAACTTTAAGCGTCGTTAATTTGTTACTATTCAGCAGTCATTGTTAAAATCGTTAAAACGGTTTATTTTTTGATATTTTTTATATTATATTAACCCCGCAATTAATTGCGTGGTTAATATAAACGTTTTTTGTTTTTCTAACCGTTTTAACGGTTTTTTATAGAGTAGTTTAATTGTAACGTTAATTTAAAAAATACTTTTCTCATAAACAACTGAAATGATATACGGAAAGTTTATTAAAATTTTCAGAACAATTTCTTACTGTTCTCGACTGCGCAACTGCGCAACTTTAAAAATTGCAGTTTGATTTTATTATTTATATGATATAATGATTTATATTCAAAAATTAACTATGGGCAGAAAATGAAAATGATATAATTAGATTAGGGAGGGAAAAAATATATGTTATGTCCTTATTGCGATAAAGAAATATTAAACGAATCCGTTAAATGCAAATATTGCAAAAAAAATATTGATATTGAAAAATGCAATCAAGACGCCGCTTCAAACATTATAGAAGTTTTAAAAAAAAATTACAAACCGGTCTGCGCGCTTAATTTCAAAACTAAATTTGAATTGCTCGCGGCGGTAATATTATCCGCGCAATGCTCTGACGAGCGGGTTAATCTGATATCCAAAAGTCTTTTCAAAAAATATAAAACCATAAATGATTACGCAAAAGCAGATATTTCCGAATTTGAACTTGATATAAAGTCAACCGGATTTTATAAAAATAAAGCGAAATCAATTATCGGATGCGCAAAGATTTTAATAGAAAAATTCAACGGCGAAATTCCCAAAGATATAAACGAGCTTGTCAAACTGCCGGGAGTCGGAAGAAAAACGGCTAATGTCGTCTTGGGAACCGGTTTTGGAATAACATCGGGAATCGTTGTCGACACTCATGTAAAACGGCTGTCAAACCGAATAGGTTTGTCTTCAAATGCCGATCCTGAAAAAATAGAAACAGAACTGGCGAGAATTATTCCAAAATCCGAATGGATTGATTTTTCTCATCTTCTTATTCTTCACGGCAGAAAAATATGCAAGGCAAGAAAACCGGAATGTCAGGGATGTAAAATTGAGAAATGGTGCGCAAAAAAAATATGATTGAATTGCTTGCTCCCGCGGGAAGTTTTGATTTTGTTAAACCAATAATTGATTCCGGAGTTGACGCCGTTTATCTCGGATTACGCGATTTTAACGCGCGTATGCGGGCTAAAAATTTCAGCATAGACGAAATTGCCGCAACCCTCGATTATTGCCGGATAAAAAATGTAAAATTGTATTTAACTTTAAATACTTTGATTAAAGAATCCGAATTAAAAAAATTAATAGAATACTTAACGATAATTAATTCTTTAAAAGTCGACGCGGTTATTATTCAAGATTTAGGCGTATTGAATATTGTAAACAGGTTGTTCCCTGAATTGACCGTTCACGCAAGCACTCAAATGTTTTTATTCGACGAATTTTCCCTTGAATTCGCCGCCAATAATAACATCAAAAGAGTCATATTGCCGAGAGAACTTTCATATAATGAAATTGCGCGTCTGAACGATAAAACTAAAATCGACCTTGAAATTTTCATACACGGCTCTATGTGTTATTCAATTTCAGGAAATTGTTATTTCAGTCATTATCTCGGCGGATTCAGCGGAAACAGAGGCGAATGCAGACAGCCGTGCAGAAAAAAATTCGTTTTAAATCCGCAAAATTCAAAAATCAATTCCGATTCAATCAACTCTGATTTTCCATATTTTTCTTTAAATGATTTGTGTTATCTTGAACATATTCCGCAACTTCTAAAACTTGATAATCTGAAATCTTTTAAAATAGAAGGACGCTTAAAAAGCCCCGATTATTTACTGAGTATAATTTCAATTTATAAAAACGTAATAAACGCTTATTACCATAATCCTGATAAAATAAACGAAATTATAGAGGTTGAAAAAAATAAATTATACGAACTTGGTTCAAGAGAATTCTCTTCAGGATATTATTTTTTTCCTGATACGCATAATATTTTTTGCGAATCAAATTCGGATTTATATAAAAAAGCGGGCGACATAATAACTGTAAAAGGAAAATACGTCCATCTTAAAGTTATTGAAAACTTCAAATCATCGGATTTATTCAAAATTCAGAAATTCGGTTCTGAAAAAAGACAATCTTTAAAGATTTATAATCTAACGGATAAATCGGGAAATAATATTCAACAGGCTTGCGCAGGCGATTACGCGGTATTTGAAACAAATATCAAGGCGGGAAAAAGCGATTTGATTTTCGTAATGAATTCCTCGCCGCTAAACTTCAAAAAATTGAAAACCCCGAGAAACGCAAAAATTCAGGACAAAATCATTATAGATAATAATAAATTTGAACTCGACAGGATTATCGAAACGTCCTACAAATCAAGTTTCATAAAAACAAAATTCCATCAGAATAATTTCGAGTATATTTATCAAAACGACCCCGACTTTATAAGTAAATTAAAAATAAAATCCTGTCTAATAATAGAATTGGATTTAAATAGCGAATCGACCGATTCAAACATAATAGAGCTGGACTCGAAAAATGTCATAGTTTCAATTCCTTGCGTCATTGATTCTGCGCGGGAATTAAAAAAACGTTCGGAGCATTTTATTAATTCAGGGATCAAACATTTTATGTTGTCGCATATATCTCAAGTTAATTTTTTTGATAAAAATTCAAGGGAAAAAATATTTTTATACGCCGGCTGGAGGATAAATGTTTTAAATTCAATGAGCGCTGATTTTCTTTTAAAACTCGGCTTTTCAGGTTTTACTTTTTCAATTGAAGACAATTACGATAATTATTCAAAAATAAAATCGCCGATAAAAAGATTTGTTTTCATAAAATTTCAGCCTCCTCTATTCATATCGCGGGCAATCAATTCCAAGATAACAGGCAAAAACGTTCTTGACGAATCCAGCAACAAATATTTTATTATTGAGAGAAACAATTTACTAAATGTTTTCCCCGAAAAAAAATATATGATTGATTATGAAAAACAATTTTATAAAGATAACAGCGTCGGTTTAATTAAAGAAAGAAATTCAGCCGCTCATAACGTATTGTAAAATTGGAGCGGTATAACGAAAATCAATTGACTATTTGTAGCCAAGAATTTTAATCCCTGTTTTTCTTAATTATTAATCCCAACAACTGCAATAAGATTTTAAAAATCGCGCTGCAATTTTATTCTTTTCCGGTTATCTTTCTGGCAAATTCTTCGTTTTTCATAAGTTCTTTTAAAAGCGGATTTTTCAAAACCTCGCTCCATTCGTTATCATCGATTTTCTGTAAAAAAGATTTATCGTCTATTATTTTATTAAGATTATCCGTTAAAACGGCCGAATCTGAAGCGTCGGTTTCAGAAGCAAGTTTGATAATCTTTTCTCTAACCTCTTTTGATTCCGCTGTAAGTTTTAATTTTTTCGCAAGCAATACCGCTTTTTTTATATATTCGGAATCCGGCATTTTTACGGAAGGCGATATTTTCAAATATATTTTTTGAAATGCGGACGCATTAATTCTCGTCGCTATGCCCGGAATATAATTCAACAACAACAGAATTAAATAAGAAATAAATAGTCCTTTAAATAATCCGAAAACTCCTCCAGCAACGCGATTAGGGAAACTCAATTGGACAACGGAAATTATTTTGTTTATAAAATATGAAATAAATATTATTAAAAAATAAGTTACTCCATATAAAATTATTGAAGACGCTATTTTCCATAAAAAAAAAGGATGATTGAATTTTACGCAGAAAAATAAAGCCGCCGAATCCGCGAAAATATACGAAACAACCGCTCCAAATATCACAGCCGCAATATTGAACGCTTCGGTTACAAATCCTCTAACAAGACCGCCTATTAAAGTTATTATTAGAATCAGATAAAAAATATAATCTATATATTTAAACATATTTTAATTTGTTTTGAACATATTGACAAAAATTTGAAGAAGCTCATTGTTAAAAGACCCTTCCATTTCATACAGCATTATTTTAAAGGCGGGAAACGATCCCAAAGCGTTTTTATAACAACGCCGGGTCGTAAGCGCGTCAAACACGTCGCATATAGAAATCAACTGCGCCTCAAAAGGTATTTCTTCGCTTTTAAGATTGAAAGGATATCCTGAACCGTCGATTTTTTCATGATGGTATAAAACCGAATCCGCTATTATTTTATCCGATATATTATGATTTTTTAAAATATTTTTACCGTAGAGCGGATGTTTTTTCATTTCATCCCATTCGGTTTTATCAAGTTTTCCCGGTTTCAGCAATATTGATTTATCTATTCTTGATTTTCCTACGTCGTGAAGCAGAGCTCCTTTTATCAACACCGGCAAATCAGTTTCATCATAACCGGCAAGACGGGCAAAATTCGATATGAGCAATGAAAGATTCAACGAATGAGTTAAAGTCGAATATTCGAATTCTATAACTTTCAATATATTCCGCAAATCATAATCGTTGTCTTTTAATAAATCGCCCGCGGTATCTGCAAGCGTTTGAATAGAATTTTTTAAATCTTCATCGTCAGGTTTCTCAAAAACATTGTTGATTAGTATTTTTGAACTGTCGTAGAAATATTTGTTTTTTATTTCCAAAGACATATCGCCGTTATATTTGAGATTAGTCAGATTTTTTTTTATATATTCAAGATATTTCGCATAGTCTCGCGAATCGATGTATATTTTTAATTTTTTGTTTAATAAATTCTGTTTATGCTTTTCAGTAAAAGGCAAATCCGAGGATCTGAACAAAACATAATTATCCTCATTAATGATATACAAATTAAAATCGGTTATACGGTCGTTCAATAAAGAATCAATTTCTATCAAAGTGTATTTTTGTTCAGAAAAATCCATAAAATAATCCACAATATCATAATTTCAATATTCATAAACCCGCAAACTTAATTCGTTTCAATAATTCCGAAACGGCTTTTTCGGAATTATCTCTTATAAACCCGCAAACTTAATTCGTTTCAATAATTCCGAAACGGCTTTTTCGGAATTATCTCTTATAAACCAGCAAACTTAATTCGCTTCAATAATTCCGAAACGGCTTCAGAATATTCGTCCTTTTCTCCATATTCCGCCATAAACCTCTCGAGATTTTTTTTTGCGGAAACAATATCATTAATCTTATAATAAATCTTTCCTAAATTATAATACGCAGATATAAGATTTTTATTTATCGACAGTATTATTTCGTATTGTTTCAGCGCGTCTTCGTATCTGTTGGTCAAATCATACAATTCGGCAAGATTAAAATAAGCTTGAATATGTTTATTGTCGTATAATACGGCGTTTTTATAACACTCTTCCGCTATGTCGAACATCTGTTTATTAAAATATAAATATCCGATATTGTTTAAAGCGACGGCATTGGTGGGGTCTTTTTGAAGAGCGTCTTTAAAATATTTTTCCGATTTAACGGTATCATTAATTTTATAATATAAAAGCCCCAACGCCGTATCTATAAAAGTTGAAGCGTAAATTTTTGAAATTTTTTCAAGTTCAATTATCATTTTATACGGTTCGTTATTATGTTTGTCTCCCAAAATTTTCACAAACAGAGAGGTCGTATCCGCATTATTCTTATTATTTTTGAATTCCTCAAAAATAAAATCATACGCCGATTCAATATCGTTCATTTTCAAATAAGCGAGCGCCAAATTAAAATTAATGAAAGGCTCCGAAGGATTAATTGAAAGTATCTTTTTATATGTATCTATAGCTTTCTCGATAAGATTCAGTTTTATAAATAGAAACGCAAGATTGTTATAAGCCGGAACAAATTTCGGAAACAGCTCGGTTACCTCAATAAAAATTTTTTTTGCTTTATCGTAGTTTTTAAGATTCACATACGCGGTGGCGAGATTGTATTTAACCTGAACGTCGGTCTTATTTAATTCCTCGGCTTTTTTATAATATTTCAGCGCGGTTTTGTAATCTTCTTTCATTGAATAAACGCTGCCGATGTTAAGATAAGCGTTATAAAAATCAGGTTTAATCTTTAGGGTATAATTATAATGTTCGAGCGCTTTTTCAAAATCGTAAATTTTTGTGTAAGCTACGCCAAGATTAAAATTAACAACGGGGTCGCCCGGATTTTCAACGTATTTTTTTTTCCAATGACTGACAAGTTCCATAATTCCGTTCTATTTAATTTCAAAATTATCTTTTAATAAATCGTATTTTTTTCCAATAATAGGAATATTTCTGAATTCTTCCTTATTCTTAAAAACTCCATATCTGTCGATATATTTCAAAATCATAGTGGCTTCAAGTTCGGAAATTCCAAGCGCCGACTGAAGTTCCAATGAATCGGCATTATTAATATCTATCGGAATTTTCATTTCAATCGTATTTTGCGGTTTGTTTTTTTCCGTTATTTTCAGGTCGCTTTCAGTTTCATAATTATTTTCGTATTTAGGCGCGCCTATATAAAAATAATCTTTAACGCTCTCATATTTGCTTGATAATCCAGGCGCTTTTTTTAAATCGTCAAGACGGCTGAAATACCCGTAATCTTCTCTGTATTTGATTATAACGGTTCTATCCATATCCGTCAAATTCGGAACTGCCGCAAGTTCTTCTTCTGTGACCGAGTTCAGGTTGAATTTATTCTTAATCTCAATATTTTGAGCTAATACATTCGATTTAAAACTGTCTCTGTAAGACGAATTTGGTTCCGTCGAAGAAGCGGTCGATTCAGGCAGCGGAGGCAGCGGTATTATTCTATTCGAATTATTATCTTTGATAAATAAATCTATATCTTTTGCATTTATATTATGTCCGGTCTTATTATCTTCTTCTATTTTTCCGGCATTTTCATTTTCAATAAAACTACCGGCAGGTTTTAACCATTCCGGAAGAGCTTTAAGATTTTTAGATTCTACCTGTCTGCGAATTGCGTTAAGCTCGGATGTTCCGGTAAATTCGTAATTCTGATTTGAATAAGCTTTTTTTGATCTATTGGAATTGCCGTTATCAACCGAATTATCCTTATATTGTTCGGGCGGTTTATAATACGTTTCAGATTTAATTTCCGTATCAACGCCTCCGGTAATCACGCCCGCATCATCGCCGATAATGCCGCCGGCGTCTCTTTTTTTATTTGTTGCGTTGATTTTCTCATTGATTTCGGAATTATAACCTTGTTGTTCTTTAACAGGTTGGGTTTCATTGGATGAAATCAAAACGGCTCTTGTCAAATAATAGTCCGACGTTTCGATATCGTTTTTCAGAAAATAAACTACGCCAAGCTCACGGTTCGCTTCCAAATTATCCGGTTCGATTTTTATGATTTCTAAAAGTATGGAAAGTTTCTCGTCGAGATTAATAATATTTTTCGCATTTTCAAGAGCCTGCGAAACATTTATTTTTTGAGACGAACCATAACAGAATTCCGTTTGAATAAAAACAACTATAACAAATTGAAATGCTACAA
This sequence comes from bacterium, assembly GCA_036733285.1. Classification (GTDB taxonomy): domain Bacteria; phylum JAGOBX01; class JAGOBX01; order JAGOBX01; family JAGOBX01; genus JAGOBX01. The sequence continues at coordinate 3,050 of DAINAU010000087.1, read as the reverse complement.
CTGTTCGCAAAAGTATCTTTCTTGTAAAATTGCTCATTAAGATTATTCCTCCAGTCCAATTGTCTGAAATATTTCTTCGAGATAAAAAGACTCTTTACCGTCTTTAACATTGTTGTTGTTAGCGTCTTCAAATATAAGTATAGAAGCGTTTAAATCTCCTATATTTCCCGCGTTAAAACATAATTTCAGATTTTTTTCAGTCATACCGTCCGCTTTAAAAACAAACTGATTAGCTTTATTTTTTTTTGAGATTAAATTCAGATTCCGCGAACTGCCGTTTTGATAAAACAACATCTGTTCGCTGAAAGAAACAATCAATTTAACGTTTTTTTTATTTTTCAGATTATTGCATAATAAATTATATATTAAAGGTTTGCCTATGTCCGGCCGGCTTTCATAAACCGCGTTTAATTTAAAGTCGTTTGTTTTCTTCGGAATTTCGGCTTTTACGTTTTTTTTTATTGCGTCGGCATTCTCCTTAAAAGTATCTACATTTTTAATTTTATTGCCGGACGAATCGCCGTTTTTTTTTACCTCTATATAATTTTCTTTTTTCTTAACTGACTGATCTCCTTTTACATAATTCCAATCCGGACCGGTTATTTTCATCACCTGCGTTTTTAAAACCGCGATTTCCCGCGTTAATTCGTTTATCCTGAATTTCAAAGTTTCAACGTCGTCCGTCAAATAATCTATTTCTTGTTTATTATCAATTGCGTTTAATGCAAAACTTGCAATCAGATTCATTGAAAACGCCAATAAAAAAATAAGGATTTTTTTCATTTATATTAGCGCCTTTATTCCGTTATTTTCGTCAATTCGTCCGCGATTGTATTTGTTTTCAATCTTTTGACCGAGCCGTCGGAATATTTTTTTGAAAGCTCGTATTTTATTTCTATTCCGGTTTTTACCGCGTTTACGCCGTTCTTAACGTTCAATTCAAAAGTTAAGACCGCTTCAGAATTTTGCTTGTTCAAATAAAAAGATTCCGGTTTATTAAGATAATCTTTTATATCAAGGGAACCGAAATTAATAGTTTTTCTGCCGGACTCATATATCGTTAAATTTGAATTTGAAGGAATCCCGCCGGAATTTGTGTTTAAAATCATATCCGTTATTTTAATTCTTCCTTTCCCCGAATTTAACAGACGCAATTCGTATTTAATATTATCTCCCGAGCCCGCGGGATCTTTCAAATCGGTCAATTGAACGTCAAGATTGGAAAAATAAAAATCGGGGGATTCATTTTCTTCTATTTCAGTTAAAGTTATGGGATTGTGTTTTATTAACTGATAATTATGCAGCATCGCGGAGCATATCATTGTTTTAACGGGTTGTGTTTTATCGAACTCAATTTTTTTTGTAGGAACAGTTTTTACTGAAATTTTTAAAACGTCGCCGGCTGTCATATCTCCGATTTTAACTGAAACGTATTTTTTGGGGGCGTTTCCAGAGCTAATAATTCCGTAAGCCAAAGAATATTTTTTTTCCAATTCATATCTGGCTATTTTTTCGTCGTTCAAAAATATATCGAAATTTGAAATAAAATCAGGTTCGTTCTCAGGATAAAAAAAATCAAACGATTCGGGAAGAGAAACGCTCAATATATCTTCATATTTTTTTCCCGATATTACTTTTAAAATTGTTTTTACTGAAATATATTTTTCGCCTGACCCTAAATCATAAATATCAAAAGGACTGTTATCAGATATGGATAAATCCACGGTAATTTCATCGGGATACAGCCATTCGACTACTGTAAATGCCGTGTTTTTTTCAGGATTGTTTTCAACCGAAAGCGTAGCGGAAATTTCAGCAAATCCGGGCGTAGTCGAGGTCAATTCCACGAAAGATTGACCGGGATGTATAATCAAAGACTGATATTTGTTTGACCCTCTCGGATATAATCCTGATTTTTTGGGTTGCTGCGCGGTTATAGTTTTTTTTTCCGAAACCGCGTAGGTCTTTAAAAAATCCTTTTGAAACGTCGATTTATCTTTTTCGCTATAATTAGTTATAAAACAATCGGCTCCGGCATTTTGAGCGTTTCCCGAATTTATTCTCCATATTATCTCTGCGTCCGGAACCGGCATTCCTCGTTTTACAACGGTGGCCACTAAAACGGTTTTTGTTTTAATTTCATATGACGCCGCAGCTTTAATCCTATTATTATTTACAATGCCGCCAGCGGGATAGTATTGCGTCATATCTCTGTATTCGGTCGAAGCGTTTGCAAATAGCGAACCGTCGTCGTCAATAAATACCGGCGAAATGATTATCGAATAATCTCCCGCCATAACCAGTCTGCAACTTAACGTCAAAAAAATAATGACAAGTATTTTTATCTTCTTTTTATTCATAACATCACTAAACATATAATTTAAATTTTTTCAAAATTTCATCCGTTTTTTCAGATTTTGTTATTTTAATTCAATACGCTTGTTTTGTCAATTGATTTATCCTTTAGAGTCAATATTAAAAAATATCGAGAACTCAAAAGAGAAACCGAGAAAATTAAAGATAATAAACAAAGAAAAAACATCCGAAATATTTTAAATGTTAAAAATTCATTTCGATTTTTAAAAATAATTAATTTACAAAAAATATCAATCATAAAAACGAGAAAAAAAACTATACGTAAAAAAACTAATACACAACCCCGATGAGCCAGAATTAAATCTATAAACTTTTCGAGCTAAATCAAGTAATAAATCCTTGAAAAACAAGTAAAAGTCAAATTTTTTAAAAGGCAATACAAAAAAAACTTTTCGTGCTAACGGAATTTTAACGTCATTTCATATTTTTTTCCACAGAAATCATTTTTTTAAAACAAAAATACTTCTAAAAATTAATTTTAAAAAAAATCGCAAAAATTCTTGACTTTCCGCCGAAAACATAATACAGTATAAATACTATATTTTTACAGCGTAATTAAAGAGACGGTTTATGGCTTATTTAACCTGAAAACCGCATTAGATTTTTGAAAAAGCGCTGGAAGTAAGGAAAAACATTGATTTTGAGCGCTTTTTCAAAAGCATTAATTTTTACTT
>DAINAU010000086.1:0-18206 GCA_036733285.1 bacterium | reverse complement strand
TTATTTTACTTCGCGAAGTTAACCCGCGCTATATTTTATTTATCATACCATCTCCGATAACAATTAATAACGAATTATGCGCAATGACATAATAACTTTTATGAAACGCTTTTCAAAAATTCTTTGAGCCAGGCTTTTTCCGCTTTAAACAATGCGATTGGACGCGTCGCGAGCCCGTATTTATTCAATGGACAATTGACGCTGCGCAAATATTCGATAAGATTGCCGTATCCTTTAATTAATTCGTCGAGTTTTTCCTCGTATTTTTTTAGACATTCGCCGGCTTCTTTTTTAGTAAGCAAAGAATAGTTGGCAATACCCATATCTATGCGCCAAGTCAATTTTTCAGGTTCGGAAAGAATCTCCATAATTTTTTCTTTTAATATCTTTTTACCTTCCGCGGTAATCTTGTATATTTTCTGGCTGATATTTTTTTTTGTGAGTTTAATTTCGCTTTTTACCAATTTCTCGCTTTCAAGCTTGTTTAAAAGCTTATAAATCGACGATTGCGAAATTTCCGACCAGTAGTCCATACTCCGTTCGTATATCGTCCTTTCCAATTGATACCCGTGCATAGATTTTTCATTCAGCAAACCGAGTAAAGCGGTTTCTTTGTTAGAGACGCTTTTCTTTTTCATAATAATATTCCTCCTATAAAATATATTCTTTATGTTATATTGTAATAATACAATATGATTTGTCAAGTTTTTTTATATTCTTCCATTAAACCCTTTATGACACATGCCTGAAAACCCCAGTCTTTTAAGATTGGGGATGAGCGGTACCATACTTTATTTTCTTATAATTTCGATTTTTTGAAAGTTTTGGAGACAATCGAGGTTGACGTTATAACTCGTGTCCGTGATAATTGCTTGAAAACCTTTATTTAATTCGTTTATTAAAAATTTTTTTCTAATATCGTCGAGTTCGGAAAAAATATCGTCGAATAAAACTATTGGATAATGGCCTGAAATATTTCTCATATAATCTATTTCGCTTAATTTTAAGGATAAAACAAAACTTTTTTTTTCTCCTTGAGAAAAGAAATGCTTGGCGGAATAACCGGAATTAGTTATTAAAAAATCATCGGACTGAACGCCTGTCATAATTTTACAGAATTTTATTTCAGATCCCAACGCCTTCAAAAAATGCTTGTTAATTTCGGTTTTTAAAGAATTAATATCGAGATTGTATTTGTAATTATCAAGACTAATGCAATTAGTTTTATATTCGAGATTCAAATCGTATTTTCTCGACATAACCGAATTGAATTTATCTTTTGCGATATCCTTAAAAATATTAATGAATTTAATTCTCGATAAAATAATTTTAAACGCGAATTCGGAGAGTCTTGAATTTAAGACTTCAATAATGTCAAAGTTAACCGAACCAGATTTATACGATTTTAACGCGGCTCTTTTTTCATTTAAAATCTGGAAATAGTTCCGGAGCGCGACGTAGTATTCGATATCGGTTTTGCTCAAAATTATGTTGACAAACATACGTCTGAACATCGGCGTTTCATTTATTATATGCAGATTGGAAGGATGATATAAAACGACTAGAATTTTACCGATATAATCTCTGATTTTTTTTACTCTGTCGTTGTTAAATTTTATGATTTTAGATTTGTCAAGAATTGATAATTCGGAAAAATATTTTAGAGAATCAATTATAAATTCCCCTTTCAAATAAAATCCGGAATTACCGTGTTTGATAAGAATTGAATCTTTGGCTGTTCTGAAAGATTTGGTATTTGCAAGAACATATATAGATTCGAGAAGATTGGTTTTTCCCGCGGAATTTTCGCCTATTATCAAGTTAATGCCGTTTGAGAAGTGTTGTTCGATAAAATCGTAATTTCGAAAATTAATGAGTTTAACGTTTGATATAATCACGGTAGGCGTTTATATTCAAAACAATTTTTAAGGGATATTTTTCTATTATTTTCCCGCAAGCCGCCAGGATTTATCGTCGTATCCGAAGAATCTTTCCGGATCAAGATTATTTCCATTTTTTATAACCTCGTAATGAAGATGGGTTCCGGTTGAAGAGCCGGTGCTTCCCACATAACCAATCAATTGACCGCGTTGGACAAATTGATTTTTTTTTACAGTCAATTCCGAACAGTGAGCATAGACTGTTTTAAAATTATTATTATGATTTATCTTAACGCAGAAACCGTAACTGCCTTTAAATCCGGCTTCTTCAACTACGCCTGCGGCAGTCGAATATATTTTAGTTCCATAAGGAGCCCGTATATCCGTTCCTTTATGAAAAAAATTAGATTTTGAAAAAACTGTTCGTCTATAACCGAATCTTGAAGATATCCAGCCGTTCGCCGGCATTCCGGCCGGAACTCCGCCTTTAACGGAAGAATAACCGATCCGTCCGTTGTTGCCGTAATAATCGAAATCATCGGGAATATATTCGATTTCGGAAGATTTTTTATCTGAAAAATCTTTAGAAGAATCTAAATTAGAGTTTCTTAAAAAAGCGTCTAATTCAAAATCCGAAGCTTCATTATTGGAAAAGCAAAAGAAATGAATAGCGGTTAAGCAAATAAGCGTAAAAAAAACCCCGACTAAAATTCTTATAAATTTTTGTTTGCGTTCGTAATTGTAAAAATCCTCAAAGTAGTCGGCTTTTTTTTTCATAGCCGAATTATATAATCTATATTTTAAATTTGCAATTTTTTTTTCATTATTAATTGTTTTTTTTTAATTATCCATTATATTATTATAAGAAAAGTTATTAGAAAATCCCGCAGAAAATTTATTTGAAAAAATAAATCCCGGAAATAAATATTATTTATTGAGGAGGAAAAAAATGAGTTCAAAGAGCGAAGAGTATTTAAAACAAAGGATGAGCGAAACAAATTTTAAAAAAATCAAAAATCTTGAAAACGAGAAATTATTCGGTTTTCTCAGGGAATACGTTGAAATATTGAATCCTAAAAATATAGTTGTTTGCGACGATTCAAAAGAAGACGCGGAAATGATAAAAAAAATGGCGCTCGAAACAGGCGAGGAGAAAAAGCTCGCTCAAAATAATTCCACGGCGCATTTTGACGGGATAAACGATCAGGCGCGGGATCCGCTGCATACGTTTTTTTTAACGGACGCACCTATAGACCCGAATATAGCGACAACGGATAGAACCGCCGGATTAAAAGAAATCCGCGAGATAATGAGCGGAATGATGAAGAATACGACAATGATAATAAGATTTTTCAGTTTGGGACCTTTAAACTGCGAGCTGTCAATGCAGGCGGTTCAAATAACGGATTCTCCTTATGTATCGCATAGCGAGGATTTATTATACAGAAGCGGATACGAGCAGTTTAAAAAAATGAAAGACAAATCGAGATTTTTCAGATTTGTTCACAGCGAAGGAGAATTAACGGAATCGTTAGTTTCAAAGAATCTTGACAAACGCCGCATTTATATTGATTTGAACGAACTGATAGTATATAGCGCTAACACTCAATACGGCGGCAATACGATAGGATTGAAAAAACTCGCGATGCGTCTTGCGATAAAACTCGCTTCGGACGAAGGCTGGTTGTGCGAGCATATGTTTTTAATGGGAGTGAACGGACCAAATTCGAGAAAGACATATTTCACAGGCGCGTTTCCGAGCGCTTGCGGAAAAACTTCCACATCGATGGTGACAGGCGAAAATATAGTAGGCGACGATATAGTGTATATAAAGGAACGAAACGGAAAAGCTTATTCCGTAAATGTCGAGCGGGGAATGTTCGGAATTATAGACGGAGTCAATCAAAAAGACGACCCTGTAATTTGGGATGTTCTTCATAGTCGGAAAGAAATTATTTTTTCCAATATATTGGTGGGACCGGACAATATGCCTTACTGGACGGACAGCGGCGTAGCCATTCCCGAATCCGGAAAAAATTTTTCAGGCGAGTGGACTAAAGGAAAACTCGATTCAAAAGGGAAAGCGATTCCGGCGTCGCATAAAAACGCGCGATTCACGTTAAGACTTGATTATTTAAAAAATCTTGACTCCAATCTTGATAATCCGGAAGGAGTGGAAGTTGGCGGAATGATTTACGGAGGCAGAGACGCCGACACTACGGTTCCGGTAGAAGAAGCTTTTGATTGGACTCACGGAATAGTTACGAAAGGCGCCGGCATCGAATCCGAGACTACGGCTGCGGCTTTGGGAAAACAAGGGGTAAGAAAATTTAATCCGATGTCGAATATAGAGTTTCTCTCGGTTTCCATTGGGAAATATATAAAAATGAACATTGATTTCTCAAAAAAATTAAAAAAAGTTCCTAAAATATATTCTGTGAATTATTTTATGAAAGACGAAACCGGAAATTTTTTAAGCGATAAAGTCGACAAAGGAGTTTGGCTTAAATGGATGGAATTAAGAGTTCATAACGAGATTGAAGCGATTAAAACTCCAACCGGTTATATACCGAAATATGAAGATTTGAAGTTTTTATTTAAAAAAGTTTTAAATAAAGATTATACAAAAGAACTTTATGAAAAACAGTTTTCGTTCCGCTGTTCGAAATGGATTGAAAAACTCGACAGGCTTGAAAAACAGTATAAAGACACTATTCCGGATACGCCTAAAGAATTATACGGCGAATATGAAAAACAGAGAAAGAGAATAAACGAACTACAATCTAAAAAGGGAGATATTGTAAGTCCTTTTAATTTGTAAGAAGTTTTCCGGTTGTTCAATAGGGACTATAAACCCGATAAAACGATTAAAAATAAAAGCGCCGTATTTTAAAAGTCGACAAAATATTGTATTTATATATTTTATAGGAGAGAAAAAGTAGATGAATCCAATTGCGATTGAATTGAACGAAAAAATCAATAAATCAAATCCCGCCTTGCTCGATATGCTTTCGGATTTGGGGAAAGAATTATTTTTTCCAAAGGGCATTTTAACGCAGACTGCGGAAGCAAAACAGCATGCGAAAAAATTTAACGCCACAATAGGGATAGCAAAAGAAAACGGCAAAGCTATGTATCTGCCGTCGTTAATGAAGTATTTTAATAATCTTGATATAGACGACATTACTCCTTATGCTCCGTCGCCCGGACAGCCGAAACTCCGCGAAATATGGAAAGAGCATATTTTCGATAAAAATAACGAACTTGATAAAAAAATGAAAATCAGTTTGCCGGTTGTTACAAACGGAATAACGCATGGATTAAGCATAATAGCCGAGATGTTTGTTAATCCGGGAGACGTTATAATTATACCCGATAAAATATGGGGCAATTACAGATTAACTTACGTTACGAGATATAAAGCCGTATTCAAACATTTTCCTTTATTTAACGAAAAAAATTGTTTTAATACCGCGGGATTTGAAGAAGTCGTTAAAGAAACAAAAAAAACAAAAAACAAAGTTATCGTATTATTAAATTTTCCAAACAATCCGATAGGATATTCGCCGACAAAAACAGAGGCGGCTCAAATTGCCGACATACTTTTAAAATACGCCTCTCCAGAATACAATATAATAACGGTTTTAGACGACGCTTATTTCGGATTGTTTTTCGACGATGCCGTTTATACAAATTCGATGTTTTCCAAATTGGCAGGAAAAAGCGAAAATCTTCTTGCGATAAAACTTGACGCCGCGACTAAAGAAGATTATGTCTGGGGATTCAGATGCGGGTTTATAACTTATTCTATAAAATGCGGAAATTGCGAGGAATTAAACGACGCGCTTGAAAAGAAAACAGGCGGCTGCATACGCGGAAACATATCCAATTGTTCAAATATAGCGCAATCCGTAATGACAAGACTTCTTCAGGATAAGGGCGTTTATCTAAAAGAAAAAGAGGAAAAATTCACTCTTTTAAAAAACAGAGCGGAGAAAGTAAAAAAGGTTTTATCAAATCCAAAATATTCTGAACGCTGGACGATGTATCCTTTTAATTCGGGGTATTTTATGTGCGTAAAACTGCGCGGAATAAATTCGGAAGCATACAGAAAATTTTTACTTCATCAATACGGAGTTGGAGTAATCAGTCCGAACGATACTGATATAAGAATAGCTTTCTCGGCGGTTGATGAAAAAGACATTGAAGAATTATTCGACGTGATGAGCCAAGCCGCGTCGGAGTTTTCAAAAAAAGCGAAATGAATTTTTCATGAAAAAAAAATTTTTATTTTTAAAAAATAAGTCGAGAGAAATCAGACTTGAAATTTTAAAAATGACGTATCGTCTTGGAGGCGGACATATAGGTCCGGCTTTTTCGGCAAACGATATTCTGACGGTATTGTATTATGATTTTTTAAAAATATTCCCGGATAATCCTTTGAATGAAAACCGCGACAGATTCATATTAAGCAAAGGTCATGCGTGTTTCGGATTTTATTATATTTTATCCGATTTAGGATATTTCGATAAAGGGATTTTATCAAAACTAAACAAGAATACCGATACGCTCGGAAGTCATCCCGAGATTAAACCCGAATGGGGAATAGAGGTTACGACCGGTTCGCTCGGTCACGGATTGTCAATAGGATGCGGAATAGCCCTGTCCGCTAAATTAAAAAACAAAAAGTTCAGGACTGCGGTTTTAATGGGCGACGGAGAATGTCAGGAAGGTTCGGTATGGGAAGCGGCGCTGTTTGCGGCTCAAAAAAAATTAGATAATCTGATTTTATTAATAGATCATAATAAACTTCAGGCGATACAGCCTCTTTCAGAGACTGTCGAGCTGAGCCCGTTGAGTGAAAAATGGAAATCGTTCGGATGGTCGGCTGTGGAAATTGACGGACACAACATAGAAGAAATAATTAATTCGTTGCGAAAAGTTCCTGCGGAAAAGAGCAAACCATCCGTAATTATTTGTCACACAATTAAAGGCAAAGGCGTATCATATATGGAAAATAAACCTTTATGGCATTATAGAAGTCCGAATCCGAGCGAATATGAAATCGCAGTTAACGAACTAATGAATTCGGAATCTTTGATTGGTTGTTGAAAATTTGTCGAATATCTTGAAAAAAATCAGCGGCTTTTTTTTTATATTTTTAATTTTTGTGTCGTGTTCAAATCCCAAAGATTCCGGCGTTTCGGCGAAACGATTCGATCCGTCGGGCGAACCGGTTCAGAAAGAATTGAAGCGGATTAAAGTTTTGAGGAAAGTTTCATATGACGGGATAGATTTTATTGTTTCAACCAAATATAGATATGAAATAACGGCTCTTTTGAAATCCAGCGAAAAATATTATTTGGGATGGGAATCGGAATTTTCGCCGGTAGATTTTTGTTTAGTATGGGGCAAACTCTCGGAAAAATATATTGATAAAACTATAAAATACGAACAATCAAGCAGATGGTATTTTTATAGATATGACGGCGACTGTCAAGCGTCTTCCGAATATATTTCATCGCATTCGAGCAATAATCATATTATTCCGGCTACAGAGAATCTGAAAAATTTATTAACATCGCGATTAACCAATAAAATAATTTATCTTAAAGGATATCTCGTAAACATTGACGGAAATAAAAACGGAGCGAAATATTGGTGGCGGTCTTCTTTGTCGAGAGAAGATAGCGGCGAAGGAGCGTGCGAAGTTTTTTATGTTACAAGGGCAGAAGTCAATAATAGAATTTACAAATGAAAATATTGGCGGACAGATTTTTTTTATTGTAAAAAATTATTTCCGGTTGACAATTTTTTTTAATAATTATAAAATGCGTAAATAAAAAATTTGAAAAACTCATTTGGAGGTTATTAAAATGGGCGTTAAAAAATATAATTTCTACGCGGGACCGGCGATATTGCCGCAAGAAGTGATGAAGAAAGCTCAAGCCGAATTGCTTGACTATCAAGGAATAGGTTTATCGATAATGGAGATAAGCCATAGATCGAAAGAATTTGACGCCGTAATAAAATCCGCAGAACAAAAAATAAGAGAAATATTCGGAGTTCCGGAAAATTATTGGGTTTTATTTTTACAGGGCGGAGCGAGTCTTCAATTTGGAATGATTCCGATGAATTTTTTAAATAAAGAATCTGCGGCGGATTATGTTCATACCGGAGAATGGGCTGGGAAAGCCATTAAAGAAGCTAAATTATTTGGAAAAGTAAATATAGCGGCGACGTCTGAAGATAAAAAATACAATTATATTCCCGATAAATTTAATTTTTCGAGCGACGCGAAATATGTTCACATCACGTCAAATGAAACAATCGGCGGAATTCAATTTCAAAACTTTCCCGACACGGGAAATATTCCGCTTATAGCCGATATGTCGTCAGATATATTCAGCAGAAAAATCGACGTGTCGAAATTCGGAATGATTTACGCGGGCGCTCAGAAAAATATAGGACCGTCGGGAGTAACATTAGTCATTATCAGAAAAGATTTGGCGGAAAAATGCGCATCCGGATTAACCACTATGCTCAATTATAAAACGCATATTAAAGAGCCGTCGTTATATAATACTCCGCCTTGTTTTGGAATATATATTATTAAACTCGTAATGGAATGGATTGAAAAACTCGGAGGCATTTCCGGCATCGAATCTATCAATAACGAAAAAGCGGCTTTATTATACAAAACGCTGGACACTAGTTCGATGTATAGAGGAACGACGGATAAAAACAGCCGTTCAAAAATGAACATTACGTTCAGATTAACAACGGAACAATTGGAAGAAAAATTTATCAAAGAAGCGACTGCGGCCGGATTTATCGGATTGAAAGGACATAGAAGCGTAGGCGGATGCAGAGCTTCATTATACAACGCAATGCCTTTGGAAGGAGTGAAAGAACTCGTTAAATTTATGGAAAAATTTGAAAAAGAAAACAAATAAAGAGGAGTCTTAAAAATTGAAAAAGATAATATTAACCGCGATAATAGCGTTAGGAATTTTTAGTAGTTTATGCGATGCAAGACCGTTTGAAACTGTTTTCGGATACGATAATAATTTTCTTCAGATTCAGGACGTGGACATCGAGCAGGGTTTTGTCATATACGACGATTATGCAAACAGCGGAAACGAATTCGGCATAATGCCGGTTCGTTTCGGGTGGGGCGTAATGCATAATATGGAAATCGGCGCAATATTACCATATATATTTGTAGAAAACGGGAATAACGGATTTGGAGACGTTTCAATATATCAGAAATTCAAATTCATAGAAGAATCGGAAAAAAGTCCGGTTTTATCAGGCGGATTAGAATTGAATCTTCCTACCGGCAACGTTCAAAACGTCGAACGCTATGATAATGAAAAACTCGACATTAAATTGTTTGCGAGCGCTGGAAAAGATATGCCTAATTTCAGAATATTCGGTTCCGCCGGAATCAATTTTGTCGACGCCGGCGATCATACGGCGCTGGAATTCGACGCTGGAATTAATTTTTCAATATCGAAAAAATTAAAAGCGTTGGGAGAATTAAACGGCGTTAGAGTTTCAGAAAGCGCGGATTACGGATTCAGAACGCAGACTTATTTTTCGCCGGGATTAATATACGATACTGAAAAAAACCTCACGGTGAAATTTGCGGTTCCAATAGGTTTATCCGATAAAAGCGCGGATTATGGAATAAATTTTTCACTCGCGCATAATTTCTAAAATCATTAAATGACGGGGCGTAGCGCAGATGGTAGCGCGCTTGGTTCGGGACCAAGAGGCCGCTGGTTCAAGTCCAGTCGCCCCGACCATTTATTCCGGCAACCAATAAAACTCGAAAAAGTATTTGAGGCATAATCTATTTTTATCTCAAATGTTAATACCAAGTTGCCGGTAAAAATCTAAAATACGAAACTTGGGTTAAATACTAATTCGCTATCGTTATGAAATACATCTTGAATTTTTGAAAGCGAATTAGTATAAGATATTGAAAACAGCTTATAATTTATGAAAAAAATATTCTTGAAATTTCTACAAAAAAGAACCGAAGAATATGAAGAAGCGCGTATTTCAAGACAAATCGTGATTTTATTCAAAAAATACAGACATCATAATTACCACAACGATTTTTTCAGATTCGGAAAATTCATTATAGTGTTATTAGCGATTTTTATCGCGGTATTTTTATTATTAAAACATTTTTCCGACCAAAAATTAATTTCAAAAGAGCTCCGCCAGTCGGATTTTTGAGTTTGATAATTTATAAAATACGCAATTTTCTTTTTGTCAAAAATATATATAACTTGATTTTTATAATAATATTATTAATATATAAACTTGAATTATGCGGTTGTAAAAATTGAACCCGGATAGCGTATTAAACGTTAAGTGAAGTTTTTCAAAACATAGATGTAATATTGCGATTGAAAATCGCCATTTATGTTAAAACTTCTAAAATCCCGAAAACTTTTAAATTTACGGCTTTAGCCGTAAATCATATGTTTTTAAGATTTTGAAAAATTGTCTAAAACAAGTATTCTATGCTGTCTGAACAATTTTTCAAAATCCTTATGCAGTTTTCGGGTTGAACAGACGTAATTTGCGATTAAATCGGGTTTAAGGAGAAATAGATTCAGATGAAAAATAAAATAATAGCCGTTTTGTTTTTTTTAATTTATTCAGCGTCAAATTTATTTTCAGCCGACGACGTTTTTAAAATTCTCAGAGACGCGCAGATATATTTTGATAACGGATTATACGTTAAATCATTAGAGCTTGCCGAATCGGTTTTAAAAATTAATCCGAATTTTAAAGAGTGTCATAACCTAATCGGATTAATATATCAAAAAACAGATAATCCGGATTCGGCGGAATACTATTTAAAGAAATCGATTTTTTTAGATTCAAATTACGGCAAATCTTTATACGACCTCGCAAATCTTTATATATCCGGGGACAGATGCGATTCGGCGCTCGCTTTCATAACCAGAGCTTTAAAATCAGAACCTAAAAATCCGGAATATATGACGGTTTTAATGAAGTGTTATCTGGAATTGAACAAGTTTGATAAATTTTTGTCCGAATACGAGTTAATGGAGAAAACCCATCCAGAGTATTCGGTTTCAAAATATTTATACGCAAAATATATTGAAAAAACGGGAAACATTGAAGAAGCAAAAAAACAATATTTTGAATCGGCAAAACGCGAATACCTGCCTTTCATACCGGAACCCTACGTTTCATTAGCAGATTTATATTTAAGGGAAAATAATATTTCGGAAGCGAAAAATTTTTATGAGGAAGCGATTAAATATCCGAAAACGGAGAAATCCTCATTAATACAACTCGCGAAAATTTATAATTCTTCCGAACAATACGATAAAACGATTAAATTATGGGAAATGCCGCCGTCGTATTATTTAAACGCATATCACATAGGCGCAGCATATTATTATCAAGCTATGATACTTTTATCGGACGATAGAATCGACCCCGCGAATAATTTACTCGAACGCTCGTTGTTTTATTTCAAATCGGCTCTTCGATTAAATCCGGACGACGAATTGACAAGGAATATGATAGAAAAAATATTATTGAGAATGTCGCCGGCAAATTCGGCTGAACGAAAAGAATTCTCGGAATTCAGAAAATTGAGCGGGCTATACTTTTTATATGATAATGGAAAAATAAACGAAGCCCTGCTCGAATTATATAAATCTATAAAACTGAATCCGCAGGACGTTCAAAACCGTCTTGAGCTTGCAAAGTTTTATCAAAAGAGCAATTTGATTCAATCGGCAATATCAGAATATGAAAAAATAATGGATATAAACGCTTCTGATTTATACGCTAAAGATAATCTTGAACTTCTTAAATATAATTATGAATCAATGGAACCGGCGCTGTCAGAATTTATCAGAGGGAATCAAAACTCAAAACAAAACGCGTTAAAGATAGCCGTGAAAATTTCATCGAATCTTTATTCAATACGGCATTCGAATATTTTCTCTTACTTTGAAGAAACGCTTCAGAATCTTTCCGGTTTAAATTTGAAATTTGAATTTTATTACGTTCCGGTTCAATTTGAAGAAATCGAGAATATCGAACAATACGCGAGAACTATAAACGCTGACGGAATAGTAATAATGAATTTATTTGAAACCGATAATCAAATCAAAACTTCTTTAAAAATATACAGCATTACAGGAATAAAAAAAAACGCGGTTTATTCCGTGGAGCGCATCAGGCGCGGATTAGATTTAACATTCAATGAAGACAAAATAGTATTTGAGGGGAAGAATAAATTTTTACGGACGGCGGTCGCGGTATTTAACAGAATTAATTCAAATTTCAACGCAATCGGAACGGTTCAGAAATTATCTAATTACAAAGTTATAATTAATTTAGGAGCGCTTCAAGGCATAAAAAAATCGGATAAATTGAAAGTCGTTTCAAGGCAGGCGGACAAAGATGTTTTTAAAGGAGAAATCATAGTGTCTGATTTAAATGAAAATTATTGCATTTGCCAAATAAAAGATATGAACGTTTTAAATTCCATAAAAGCCGGCGATGTTTCTTATATAACATATTAACTTTTTAAAAGTGTTCCCCAAAAAAAATTGAAATTTAAAAAGTCTTGACTTAACAGAAATTTTAAATATAATATTTACGGTTAAAAAATTTTTTTGGAGGGAATATTTTATGGAATTAAAGTATTTATTTGTTTTAGCTCCGCTTGGTTCGATGCTGGCGCTTGTATTTGCTTGGATTTTTTTCAAAACTATGAAAGCGGCAGACCCTGGCGACGCTAATCAGCAGAAGATAGCCGGTTATGTTCAGAAAGGGGCAATGGCTTATCTTTCAAGGCAATATAAAATAGTTTTCATAGTATTTATTCTTGTATTTATTTTATTTGCGTTTATGGCGTATGTTCTTCATACTCAAAACGCGTGGGTTCCGTTTGCGTTTATAACCGGAGGTTTTTTTTCAGGATTAGCCGGTTATTTGGGAATGAAGACAGCCACATACGCGTCAAACAGAACTGCGGCAGGCGCGAAAAAATCATTAAACCAGGGATTACAGGTCGCGTTTCGTTCAGGCGCGGTAATGGGACTTGTCGTAGTAGGGCTTGCCTTACTGGATATTTCAGCATGGTTTATAATATTGAATTATTTTGTGAAAGGCGCGACTCAACATGAAAAACTTGCGGTAATAACAACGACAATGCTTACGTTCGGAATGGGCGCGTCATTACAGGCGTTATTTGCCCGCGTAGGCGGAGGCATTTTTACTAAAGCCGCAGACGTAGGCGCGGATTTAGTTGGAAAAGTTGAAGCCGGCATTCCTGAAGACGATCCGAGGAATCCCGCTACTATTGCCGATAATGTCGGAGATAATGTCGGGGACGTTGCCGGAATGGGCGCGGATTTATATGAATCGTATGCGGGTTCAATACTTGCTACCGCCGCGTTAGGCGTTGCGGCATACGGGAATTTGGGTTCGGTAATCGCTCCTATGGTTATAGCGGGAATCGGAGTAATATTTTCCATACTTGGAATTTATTTTGTCCGTTCGGGCGAAAACGCCACTCAAGGAGAATTATTAAAAGCTCTTGGCAAAGGCGTTAATGCGAGCACGTTTTTGACATTGATTGCGTCTGCCGGAATTTTATTTTTATTCAAAAATTATTTTGTTCCTGCCGGCGGAACAGAAAGTTTATGGTTCGGTTTATTTTTAGCCACGATTTCAGGTTTGATAGCAGGATGGTTAATTGGAAAAATTACCGAATATTATACTTCTCAAGAGTATAAACCGACTAAAGATATTGCAAATCAATCAATTACCGGGCCGGCTACCGTAATAATAGCCGGAATAGCTAACGGAATGAAATCCACAGGTTTACCGGTTCTTGTAACATGCGCGGCGATTTTTATCAGCTACGCTTTTGCAGGCGGTTTCGAAGCGCATCCTAATCATATGAATCTCGGATTATACGGAATCAGTTTTGCCGCGGTTGGAATGCTTGCCACTCTCGGTATTACTTTAGCTACTGACGCATATGGACCTATAGCAGATAACGCCGGCGGAAATGCCGAGATGACTCATCAGCCGCCTGAAGTTAGAAAAAGAACCGACGCGCTCGACGCGCTGGGAAATACGACCGCAGCTACGGGTAAAGGTTTTGCAATAGGTTCAGCGGCTCTGACTGCAATGGCGTTATTAGCCGCATATATCGAAGAAATAAAAATTGCGTTTATTCACGCTGGAACAACCGCGTTGACATTTGCGGACGGTTCCGTTAAACAGATAACGGAAACATATCTTCAAGATTGGGTCGCTTATTATGATATCACATTGTTTAACCCAAAACTATTAATAGGATTATTTATCGGCGCTACCGTAGTATTGGTTTTCTGCGCTTTGACAATGGAAGCTGTAGGAAGAGCGGCCGGTAAAATGGTCGAAGAAGTCCGCAGACAATTTAGAGAAATAAAAGGAATTATGGAAGGAAAATCAGAACCTGATTATGCGCGCTGCGTTGAGATAAGCACAGCCGGAGCTCAAAGGGAAATGATGCTTCCTTCGCTTCTTGCGATTTTTATTCCGGTTATTACAGGATTGTTTTTAGGAGTGGCTGGAGTAATGGGATTATTAGCGGGCGGATTAACCTGCGGATTTGCGGTAGCGGTATTTTTAAATAACTCCGGAGGTTCGTGGGATAACGCGAAGAAATATATTGAAGAAGGAAATCTTGGCGGTAAAAAACTGAAAGACGGTTCAAAAAATCCGAATCACGGAGCCGCGGTTATAGGCGATACCGTTGGAGATCCTTTTAAAGATACGTCTGGACCCGCGTTAAATATTTTATTAAAATTAATGTCAATGGTTTCAGTTGTGTTTGCAGGATTAATTGTGGCTTACGGCGATCAACTGCAGAATATCGTAGATGCAATAATGAAAAAAATTTTAGTAATAAAAGTTTTTAAAGAGTTTTTATGAATATTGGAAAAAAAGTAAGATTAGAAAGAATATTGGACAGACAGACGAAAAAGACAGTAATAGTTCCGCTTGATCACGGGCTGACTGTAGGCCCCATAGACGGATTGAAAAATATTCCGAAGACAGCTAATTTAATAGCGGAGGGCGGAGTCAACGCGGTTATTATTCATAAAGGAATCGCAATGTATGGTCATCGCGGATACGGCAAAGACCTTGGTTTAATAATGCATCTATCCGCCGGAACAATATACTCGAACGACGCAAAGGTTATTATTACAACCGTTGAAGAAGCTTTGGAATATGGCGCCGACGCGGTTTCTGTTCATATTAATATCGGCGCGGATACGGAATGCGAGATGCTCCGTCAGCTTGGCTCCATATCATGGAGCTGTAAAAGATGGGGCGTTCCGCTTCTTGCAATGATGTATCCGAGAGGACCGAAAATAAAGGATCCTTACGAAACGGAAGTTGTAAAGCACGTGGCGAGAATAGGGAGCGAATTCGGCGCTGATTTGGTAAAAACGAATTATACCGGTTCGTATGATTCATTTAAAGAAGTGGTTGAATCATGTCCGGCTCCGATAGTTATCGCGGGCGGACCGAAAATGGAAAGCGACGAAGAATTTTTAACAATGGTTTACGACGCTATGCGCGCAGGCGCTTTTGGAGTGTCTATAGGCAGAAATATCTTTCAGCATAAAAATGTTACGGGCATAACAAAAGCCGTAAACAGTATTGTCCACAAAAATTTTAGCGTAGAAGAAGCTATGAAATTAATTTGATTTTTTTAGGAGGATATTTTTTATGAAAAAATTTTTAGTTGTTGCGATTGCTATTTGCGTTATGACTTATTCGGCGTCGGCTCTAACTTTTAAAACCGGAAATGCAAGGGCGAACGCGCTTGGCGGGGCTTATACCGCATTAGGCGAAGGATCTCTCGGAGCGTTTTACAATCCCGCGGCTTTAGCCGGACAGAAAGGTTTTGACCTTACTTTCGGATTTAATGCGGGAATGGATAATTATGTTAATGAAGACGTTATTAAAGACGTTGATGATTTTATCGATTTGTTAGATAAAACTTACAATACTTTAGGCGAAGCAAACGCGGCCTATAATCAAGCCAGCGTTTTGTTTCAAAAAATTCAGAATCAGGTTAACGGCAATCCGTATCTTGTAAAAGTGGAACCTGATTTTGATTTCGGATTAAGATTTAAAAATTTTTCTCTTTATGCAGCTACTACCAATATAGCTTATGTAAATGCAAATCTTGACAGCTTTGTTTTAAATGGAACGGATCTTCAGCCAAACGACACCACTACTATTTCAGGATATGCGAGCGTTATAGGAGAAGTCGGATTATCATACGGATTTAACTGCGGAAAATTAACAGATAGTTTGAAACAGCTTGATATGGGATTGACTATAAAAGGAATCGGCGGAGTGAATAAAGCTTTGACAAGACAATTGAAAAATTTTGACGATTTCGCTGAAGACGATCTTGAAATTGACGAAGTATCCCTTGATAATATCGAGGTTTCGTGCGATTTGGGTTTAAGATACAGTTCTAAAGACAATAAGTTTTCAATAGGAATTATTGGAAAAAATTTAACAAGCCCGAAAGTTGATTCTTCCGACGAAACCAACGGATTCGAGATTAAAATAGACCCGATGGTTCGTATTGGAATTTGCTGGAAACCTTTTAAACGCATTACATTTGCGGCAGATATAGATTTGACTGAAAACGAAGTCGCGGTATTTGAAAACGTAAAATACAAATCGCAGCAGTTTGGAGCCGGACTTGAAATAAGACCGTTCAATTGGAAAAGATTTGATTTGCCGATAAGAGTGGGATATTCGACCAATATGGCGGAATCAGGTTCTTCAAACGTAATTACCGGCGGTATTGGAATTAAATTGCCTGTAGTTTGCATAGATATTTCAGGCGGTATTGACGACGGTTTTGAATATAAAGAACGCGAAAAATTCGGCAACGTGAATATTTCGTTATACTGGTAATTATTATATCATAAGCAGGATTTCATCGGAAAAGGATAACCGTAAAATTTACTATTAATCCTTTTCCGGAAATTCGGCTTAAAATAATATTCGAAAATCGTTTCACGATACTCCGTTGCATTTCTAAGTTTAACGGGTTACAAAAATATTTGTTTTCAAATTAAATTTTAACTTTAACAACGATTTTTCTTATCTTACCCGAACCGACTGAAGGAGCGTGAGAATCTTCAGGAAACAATACCGCGAAACAACTCTTTGATAATTTAACGTAAAATTCCGGTTTATCCTCATAAAAAATAATGTCTTTTTTTTTATCGAAACCGGCGATTGGATATTCGCAGGTTGAAGAATTTTTCCATCCGATATAATTAATTCCGCAATCGATATATTGAATATCGATATATGATTTATGGGATTCAAGTTTAGCTTCATTTTTATGCGTTCCGGAAAAAACCGAGATTACCGCGTATATTTTTTTTCCGTCGATATTATATCTTCCCTCCGGCAGGATAGACAATTCCGGCGACAACAAAAACCCAAATGCTTTTTTGAAATATGGGTGAATTAGCGAATATTTTTTCCAGTCTTCAAGTTGCGATACTATCATTGTATCATCTTCCTATTTTTAATTAAAAATTTTTCTATTATCAATGAAGAAATAATTATTAATGGAAACGCCGTTAAAATGCGGATTAAAGTGAATTTAATACCTATAAATGATATTTCAAAAAAAAGCATATTGATTCTAACAAGACCGGAAGCTCCAAGATATGTCAAAACAACGGATAATCTCGCGTTTTTTTTATAAAGCGAATAGCCTACTGGAAATGCAAGCAGCATACCGGCGACGTTTAAAGTTGATAATAAAAAAGCCCATAGGTATCCTTCAAAAAAATATTTTGAATTTTCGCCGAGATGCGATTCAATCGTTTCTTTTTTTACCCAAACTTCAAACAATCCAATCAAAATAAATATTATCGGAAGCATTACGAGAATTTCTTTGAAAAACATCCAAAAATTATTATTAATTTGTATTCCCGATTCGATTTCAAAAAAAACCGAAACAATACAAAATGCAAAAAAAAGCGAGATGATGATTTTTTTTAATTTTGCTTTCATAAATTAAACCTGTCTTATACATTTTGCTAAATTCTAAATCAAGTATTGTATGTAGTCTGAACAATTTTTCAAAATTTTTATGCGGTTTTCGGGTTAAACCCGAATAATGCAATAAAAAAAGTGAAGTTTTTCAAAATATATATACGCGCTTGTTAAAACTTCTAAAAACCTGAAAACTGCCAAGTAAAAATT
>DAINAU010000085.1:0-18324 GCA_036733285.1 bacterium | reverse complement strand
AATTACCCGTTATCCTGACCCCGTTTTCATCCGTTATTTTACCTTGAAAAATTATAGATAAATTACGGGGATATGCAATTCCCGATACGATTATCATTAAAACTATTAAAAGAAATAATCTTTTAATCATAAATTTTCACGCCCTTAAAAATATTAGCTTACTACCTCAATGGTATTTACAATTCAAATTCCCAATCATCGCCAGATATTAATTTTCGGCAATCAAAATCGTTTATTATATTTTCATCGCCAACGTTCACATATTTTATTTTGGATTTAAATGAATTTATTATATTTTTTGAAACGCTTGTCAATGGCGAATTTAACATAATATCAAACAAAAATTTATCGATTATGACTGGATGTCCCGCTGAAAAATTATATGAAGGAATTATTGTTTTATCTTTTTCAATAGACTCAATTATTTTTTTATACGTATCAATTTTGACAAACGGCGTATCGCTTAAAGAAATCATTATATTATCAAAATCAATTTTATTGTTTTGGATGTATTCAAGTCCGCATTTTAACGAGGAAAATTGGCCGCTCTTATAATCTTTATTTATTAAAAAAATGATTTTATCAAGAAAACCAAGCCGTTTTATTACTAATTCGCTTTTATGACCCGCAACAAACAAAATCTTTTCGGCATTTATTGAAATAAGATTTTCATATATATATTCCACAAAATATTTACCTTTGAATTTTATTAATGGTTTGGGATAACCGCCCATTCGTTCAGACAATCCCGCTCCGAGAATAATTGAAATAATTTTAAGATTTCTAATATAAAACTACCTCCCAAAAATTCAGAATTTCATTTAATTCAAATACTTCGATGAAAAATCATTACATTTATAATTTACAAAAAAAAAATTTTTGTTACCGTTCAAACGTATTTTTCAAAATTCAATCCCGGTTTTCTGTTTTTATTATTATGCGTAAAGTTTTTAATAATTCATCGATTGCTTCGTCAGTTCCGATTGTTATCCGTAAATAATTATCTATTCTCGGTTTTTTAAAATATCTTACTAAAATGCCGTTTTTTTTAAGCGAAATATATAATTGTTCAGCTTTGATATTTTTATGAGTAACAAATAAAAAATTTGATTTTGAAGGGATTGCTTTAAAATCCATTTTTATAAATTCTTTTTCGGCGTATTCCCTTGTCTTAATTATTTTTCGTGAAATATCAGCGTAATAATCGGAGTCTTTAAACGCGGCAATTCCAGCGGCCGAACAAATTCTATCTATTGTATAAGAATTAAAACTGCTCTTAATTCTATTAAGGGCTTCAATCAATTTGGAGTTTCCAACCGCATATCCAAGACGAATTCCGGCAAGCGATCTTGATTTTGATAAAGTATGGACAACAAGTAAATTCTCATATTCGCCCGTCATTTTAATCGCCGATTCACCGCCGAAATCTATATAAGCTTCGTCAATTATAACTATTGAATTTTTATTAAATTCGAGCAATTGGCGGATTTCGGCTAATTCAAGATATTTTCCAGTCGGCGCGTTGGGATTAGCTATAATAATTCCGGTATTATCTTTTTTATAATCAAAAATATTTATTGAAAAATCTTCGCTCAAAGGAATAGTTTCGTAATTCAAATTAAACAGGGAAGCGAATACCGGAAGAAAACTATAAGTTATATCCGGAAATAAAATCGGCTTATCCGGATTAAAAAAAGCCGGATAACATAAAGCTAATACCTCGTCGGAACCGTTCCCGGTAAATATCATATTTTTTTCTACTCCGAAAAATTCGGATATGGATTGTTTTAATTTATTTGAATCGGGATCAGGATAAAGTTTTAAAGATTCGTTTGCCGCTTTTTTAACGGCGTCTAAAACTTTCGGCGAAGGAGGATAAGGATTTTCATTAGTGTTGAGTTTGATATATTCCTTATCCTGCGGCTGTTCTCCCGGAACATAAGGATTAATTTGTTTTGTAAGTTCGCTCCAAAATTTCATAATAACCCCGCAATTTTTTTATTTGTCATATTTTTTTGATTTGTTAAGATAATTCTCGTTTTTTAAAAATCTCGCTCGTCCCGCGTTTATGTTCGGACTTTTCAATCATTGATTTTATTTTTATAACTTTTGATTTGTCAAATCCGGTTAATTTCTTCTTCTTCTCTATAGCTTCAAGAATCGCGTCGAGTTCATTATATGATATTCCCATTTCAGCTTCGTCAGTCTGTCCTTGCCACAAACCAGCGGACGGCGGTTTATTTATTATTTCTTCGTTTATCTTCAAATAATTCGCCAAATCATAAACTTCCCATTTATAAAAATCCGCAATAGGCAACAAATCAGAACCGCCGTCTCCGTATTTTGTAAAATAACCGATCGAGCATTCGGATTTATTTCCTGTGCCGAGAACCATAAGTTTTTTTAATCCTGCAAAATGATATAGCGCGCACATTCTTAATCTTGATTTTAAATTAGCCGCGGTAAGTTTATCCGCTTTCGGCAAAATTTTTAAATACGTTTCATAAACCGGCGATAAATCGAGTATTTGATATTTTATTTTGAATTTCTTCGCGAATCTTACCGCATGCTCCGCGTCTTCGGAATTCGATAAACACGGCATTATCAATCCAAAAATATTTTTAGAAGCCGACGAAGCTATAGCCGCTACTACCGCGGAATCAACGCCCCCGCTTAAACCTATTGCAAAACCCTTCATACCGGAATTTTTCAATTTAAATTTCAACCATTTAATAATTTCGTTTAAAACTTTCATTTTTTCACCGTTCAACCCCTACAAATATTACATAATAACAAAATTTTGCAATATTTAGTAAAAAAAAACAAATTAATTATTCATTTCAGAATTTTTGAATTTGTTTTATGGATTTTTTTTATAATGTTATAATAATTTAACTATGGATAATTTTTTGAATAAGAATCTAATTAGTATAAAAAACAAATCGACGCAGTTATATCAATTATTGAAAAATTCAAATGATAATCATTTAATTTATATATCGGGAAAATGCGGCGATATTACGGTTTTTTACCGTATTCAGAATAGAAGTTATTCTACGCAGAGCAAAAATTTTGAAAAAGAAAACGAACGGCTTCTTGCAAAAATTCCAAACGATTCTGATAATCTGGTTATCTTTGGAACCGGAAACGGCTCTATTTTAAAAAAAATTAATTATAAAAAATTTACAAACGTTTTTGTTATCGAACCGTCCGTAAAAATTTTTAAATCCATTTTATTATTCAATGATTTGACAGATATTATTTCTGAGTCGAATTTACATTTTATAATTTTATTTTCAACCGACGACTTTAATTCTATTTTTAACGACGTTAATTTACTAAAATCTAAAATAGCTTTTATATCATTTTCCGGTTATGAAAAACTCTCTTTTTATTTTTATAATTATGTCAAAAATTTTTTTGCGATACTGGAAGAAGGCATTGAAAAAAAATATTCAAATCTGCTATTAATGGCTGAAAAATTCATCATATTGCCGAAAAATTCTAATTTGATTCTTGAAAACGTAAGCGACGTCAATTTTACTAAAAAAAAAGTTTTAATCATTCAACTTAGTTCAATCGGAGATTTGATATATTCGATTCCGGTATTTTACGGTTTAAAAAATAAATTTAAAGGAATAGAAATATCTCTTTTAACAGACGATTATATAGCGCCTTTGATGAAAAAAATACCTTTTCTTAACGTGATTTCTTATTCGACCACAACCAAAAACGAATATCACATTTTTGATATTGACGCTCAAAAAAAATCTGAAGCTAATATTTCTTCTATTCTCGGAGAAATAGATAAAATCAAACCGGATATTGTTATAAATCTTCACGCATCTTTAAGAAGCGCCGTAATAGTTAACGCTCTGCATATTCCATTTCTGGGTTTGTGTTATAATTCGATATTCAATTCGACGGTTAGAGGCAACATTTTTATGCTGGGGCGGTTTGAATCTATTTCCGGAAAGAGCGTCGAATATAATGAAATAATCACTAAAGAAAATATTTTACAGCGTTCTTTAGGAATAAAAAACAACATACCTTTATACTTGCCCAAAAAAAACGGCGTTCAAAAAACTAATAAAATCATAGGAATTATGGCAGGTTCGAATTCCAAAATTCGGCGGTGGCAAACTGAAAATTATGCGGCGTTGATTGATTTGATTGCGCAATATTATCCGGGTTATAAATTCTATTTGTTCGGCGGTCAAAAAGAAATAGAAATAAATAAAGACATAATAACTAAAATTAAATCCGCCGGTTTAGAAAAAATTATTGATTATTCGGGTTCCGCAGATATTGTCAAAACTTCCGAATTAATTCAGACATGCGCTTTTTTCATTGGAAACGATACCGGACTTTCGCACATAGCCGCAGCTTATAGCATACCTTCAATTACGATTCAAGGTCAAAAAAAGCTTGGCGGCGGTTCTTTTTCATATAACAATATCTTAATCAGTTCGATTTTCGACGATAAAGAATGTGGTAATTGCAATCCGCTTTCAAAAGAATGCTTTAATTCTACGTTGTATAAATGCTATCAAAATATAACTCCCAATAAGGTTTTTAATCTGTTTATGAATTTCAATAAAATAATCGATGATAAAAAATTTGCTCAAAATTATATTGACAAAATACGTAAAAAAAATATTTCCATATTTTTTTACAACCGAAATTTTTTTGACTATAAGCCCGTTGAACCTTAATCAGTATTACATCGGAAAAGAAAATATAATCTTAATGCCGCGTTATACCTAATCCGAATTTCATCGGAAAAGGATAACCGTATAATTTGATATTAACCCAGTTAATGCCATAAAAAAGTGAAGTTTTTCAAAACATATATAAATGCTTGTTAAAACTTCTAAAAACCTGAAACTGCAAAGTAAAAAATTAATGCTTTTGAATAAGCTCGCAAAATCAATCTTTTTCCTTACTTCCAACGCTTTTTCAAAATTTTAACGCAATTTTCAGGATTAATCCTTTTCCGGAAATTCGGCTTAATATAATATTCGAAAATCATTTCACTATTTCCTCAAATTTTTAAAAGTTGAAGATAAAAAAAGCTATATGACGCTGTAATTTATATAGGTTTCAAAGCGCTTTAAAAAAAATTCTTGCCGTAAATGCAAGAAATTTATTGATAAGATACTAAAAATGCTAATACATTTTTATGGTTAATATTTCAAAAAATTTGACCGTTTCGAATAAAAAAAATTGGCGGATGACAAAAATCTTCATTTATCAATGATTTTTTTTAGCGCAAAAAATATTTTACGAAAAAAAGATATTCTGTAAAGAAACGAATGGTAAATCAAAACGCCAGCATAAAAAAAATTGGATTTGAAAAAATTATAATCGTCTGGGAATGCTTTTGCCGTTTTAATTTTCAAAACTTTATAACAAGTTTTACATAAAACCGGAGTTATCGGTTTTCTGCTGAAAATATAATATTTATAAATTGAAATTGCCGAACATAGCGGACATTTCACGCTGAATTGATAGATATTACGGTTATTTGAGCGGCTGATTTTTTTTGTGTCTATTACATCGGCTAAAGGTTTATGTTTTAACATTATGTTAATAACAGCGACTTTGCTCCGGAGCGCATTGAATTCAGAATCAGACATTTTGGTTAGATTAATAACGGGAAAATTATTTTTTATATGATTCAATTCGTTTTTAATTATTCCGTTATTCACGGCGTTTCTATAAATCGGAGCGTCCGGTATTGCCATAATAAAATCCAACGAAAAATCATATTTTGAATTTTTAAGCGTCCAGTCAATCGACTCGTTAGCCGATTTAAATGTTTCCGCCGGATCGCCGATAATTATATTGCTTCCTGTTCGGACTCCATTATTATAAGCTATTTCTAAAGCCGAGAGAATCTGGTCTGAATTAACTTTCTTATTCATACTTTGCAAAACAGTATTATCCAAACTTTCAACGCCCAAACCTATGACAAAAACGTTTGATTCTTTAATCTTATTCATTATATCTTTTTTAACGGTATCCACGCGCCACTGAGCAAGCCATTTAATATTATATCTTTTGATTCTTGCGCTTAATTCTGAAATGCGGGCGTCGTTATGCGATAACAATTCATCAAGAAAATTTATCAAATTCACTCCGAATTTTTCAATCAGCATATCAATTTCTAAAAATATATTTTCCAAAGAACGCATCCGGTATTTTTTACCGAGCGGATGATAACAAAACGAGCAATTATAAGGACATGACCGCGAACCAATTATGTCGGCAATTTTTTTTGGTTCGCCATAATCAAAATATAATCCTTTTATAGCCGGTTGAAGCGTCCAATCGAGTTTCAACCAATTTTCAAATCCAAATCCAGAATAATCCGGAAACGGCAAATCATCGAGATTCAATATATGTCCGGGTTCCGAAGTTTTTACAATATTACCTTTTTTATCTCTGAATATTACGCCATTAATTTCCGCCAAATTCGCATTTTTTTCAAGAGCCGAAAGGACCGCAGCCGAAACTAATTCTCCCTCTCCTATTACTCCAATATCAACGGGAATATGTTGCATTGCCAATTCCGGCGTGGCAGTCAGTATCGGTCCGCCAATTATCGTTGTAATGGTTTTATCTATTTGCTTGATTGTTTTAAACAAGATTTCGAGTTCATTCCAAAACAATGAGGCGCCGCCCGAAGCCGCAATTGAAATATTATTGCCTATAATTATTTTTTTTAAATATATAGTCCAGTCGCCTTTTATTTCGTTAAGATTCAAAGTAAAAACATTATAATTCAATGATTTGAGATACGCTGAAACATACGCCATCCCTAATGGAAAAGTATAATAATTTCCAAATGCCGTAATTTTCGGGAATACGAGTAAAACGTTTTGTTTTTCCATAATTCAATATTTTTTTTATTAATGATATATATAACGTTATTGAAAAGTTAAAGAATATAATCCGTAAATAATGTTATATTTTAACTGTTACCGGCTATTCAGGTTTATCACGTTTATGTCATTTCATATATTTACCTGAGCGGATCTTCTTTCAAAATATAAACCGTAAATCCAAATTTTAAAATATAATAAGCTTCATAAACCGCAAATTTTATTTTTGACGAAACGCTTTGAAATTTCGAGGTTTGCGTGGGCGAGGTATATGCTGTTATTCCAAAATAACGAGCTATAATTTTACCTCTGAGCATATGCATCGGATCGCTTACGAGTATTATGGAATTAATTTTATGTTCGGCAAACTGTTTCCGCGCGTAATAAATGTTTTCTATTGTCGAATTAGAAATATTTTCCACAAGAATACTGTCCGGAGAAACGCCTTTTTTAATACTGTAATCCCTACTTACCTCCGACTCGGCGAATTTTGAATTACGTCCGTAACCGCCTGTAAAAAAAATATACTCTGTTTTCCCCGTTTCCATAATTTTGATAGCATGATTTATTCTTTCTTTAAGAATAGGCGAAGGTTTTCCGTTCCATTGAGCCGCGCCTAAAACAACCACCGCGTCAGCTTTCCCCTGAAAATTTTTAGCGGAAAAAATAATAACATACGCTATAAGAAAAAAATAAAAAATTGCCGTTATAAAAAAAAACGCGCATGCAGCGGTGAAAATTTTTTTTATTAATTTCATTTACATCCTGTAATTGAATAAAAAAATATTTTATTTCTATTCAGCCGGTATAATAAAACCGTTAAAACGGTTTGAGAATATTATATGCCTGAACAGTAACGTTTTTTTTCATATTATTTCACGGCGCCTTTGGTAAGACCTGAAATAATATAATTTTGGAACAACAAAAACACAATTAGAATCGGAATTACCGCGATAGTCGACGCCGCCATCGAATGAACATAATCCACTCCAAATTGAGATTTATACAACGCCAAACCTAAACCTAAAACGCGTTTATCCGCAGATTGAGTAAGTATCAGCGGCAATAAAAATATATTCCAAGTAGTAAGAGCCGTATTTATGATAAGAACCGCTATAGCGGGTTTGGCTATTGGAAAAAGTATATGCCTCAAAACCTGCGAATCTGTCGCTCCGTCTATTATAGCGGCTTCGTCAAGAGCTTTAGGTATTCCGTCGAAATATTGTTTCATAAGAAATATTCCAAATCCTTGAACAAGATTCGGAAGCATCAAGGCAAGAAGCGTATCGTATAAACTTAACTGCCTTACAAGAACAAAAATCGGAATTATAAGAACCTGAACCGGTATCATCATTCTGCCGAGTATCAACAAAAAGACCATACGCTTGCCGTAAAAATTCTTCCTTGATAGAACATACGCGGCCATCGTGTCAAAAATAATGTTTCCAATCACAACCACAAACGACACAAGCGCGGTGTTCCAAAAATAAACTCCGAAACTTCCCGATTTCCATACTTCCTTATAATTATTCAAACTCAAGTTCTTGAAAAAATTTATCGTTGGAACAAGTTCTTTTATTCCGGCAATATTTCCGTCCTGTTTCAAAGAAGTTATTATCATAATCAAAAAAGGAAATATTGTCGAGAATAATACCATAACAAGAACAAAATATAGCAAAAGTCTCAACGCGTAATATTTAAGATTTTTTTCGCATATTATCATTGGAAAATCATTGTTCCTCTGTCTTGAATATTTTTAACTGAATAACCGATAAAATAAAAATCACTATAAATAAAATATACGCCGCCGCAGAAGCGTATCCCATCTGATATTTTGAGAATCCGTAATTATAAAGATAATATACGACCGAGGTTGTGCTTTCGAGCGGACCTCCGCCAGTCATAACAAACATTTCCGCAAATACCTGAAGCGATCTTATTGTGCTGATAACGATTACGAATAAAATCATCGATTTAATGGAAGGGATTGTTATGTAAATAAAATTCTTTACGGATGACGCTCCGTCAAGAGCCGACGATTCGTATAATTCTTCCGGTATTGATTGAAGCGCGGCAAGAAATAAAAGCATATAATAACCGAAACCCGCCCAAATGCTCATTACGGTTATAGACATAAGCGCGTATTTGGGTTCGTTTAAAAAATCAATTTCGTTAAATCCAAAATATTTTAACATCGCATTCAAAGGTCCAAACGTAGCGTAAAGATAATTAAATATCATAGCTATTACAATCACGCTTGTAATAACCGGAAAAAAAAACGACGCTCTGAATAAACGTTTAAACGCAATATTTTCATTTAAAAACACCGCGAGGATTAGCGCGATCGAAACTGTGACCGGTATGGATATGCCCGTAAAAATAAGAGTGTTTTTAAAAGCGGCGATAAAATGACCGTCTTTAACTATTTCCAGATAATTTTTGAAATTAATAAAAAAAACATTGTCTGCCGTAAGAGGATTATAATTTGTGAAACTCACAAAAATAGAATGTAAAACAGGATATAAACTAAAAAGAATAAACGATATAATCCAAGGGGATAAAAATGAAATTACGCTTCGATTCCTAATTTTTATAATCAGCCACAAAGTAAATAAGAGCCCCGCTCCCCATATTACAAAATCAATAAATCTCATATTGATTTTTCCGCCTTGAATTTTATGAGAGTTAATTATGTCCGTCATTTCCTTCTGCGTTTTTACTATAGCTTCTTTTACCGGGCTCCGGTTTAAAACAACCGATTCTATTCCGTAATTAAGAACCTCCATCAATGATTCCCAGTTCGCGTAGGGCTGAGACGTCATAGAATTTTTTAATTGTTCAGCATAAAAAAATCCCTGCGGATATTTTTTCAAATAATTATCAAGATTATTTTTATGAAACGGAAGCAGCGTTTTTATTTTATCGGAAATTTTACATTTTTCAGCGAGAATATCCATCAATTCAACAGATTTTATTTTATGTGAACTGCCGGCAAATACGGCAAGATAATCGACTCCCGTAAAACTTTTTCCCAATTGACTGCCGGTTAATCCCGGAATTAAAAAATAATCCCACTCAAGCCCCGGCGCTTTTTGGTCAAGATCAAGCCCAGGCCCGTCAAATATCATTCCGAGCTTGCCCATATAAAACGCCTGGCGCGCGGAATCCTGAGTTCCGATATACGAGGTTTTCGACAACTTATAATAATATTCAAAACTTGAAATTATTTCGGGACTTGTTATCAGAACGTTTGAAAAATCATCGCTTAAAATTTTTCCGTTGAACGTCCACAAAAACGGAACAAATTTCTGCCACGTTGTAATTTTGCTCGAAATCTTGATTGAAAATCCAAAATAATCATTCCCTAATTTTTTTATTTTTTCCGAACATTTAAGAAGTTCGTTTAAAGTCTTCGGAACAGAAATTATATTCGCCCGTTTAAAAAGAGTTTTATTATAATATATGATATTAACCGAACCGAATAAAGGCAAACCGTAAATTCTTCCGTTGTTAGCGGCAGATTCAAAACCTCCAACATAATCTTCTTTTTCAGGAAACCCGGTAATATCCGCAAGCGAGTTATATTCCATAAACTCGGCCATCCAAGTCGAACCGAGTTCTATTATATCTGGTTCGGCTCCGCCCGCGACTGCAGTTACAATCTTGTCTTTGCCGCTTGCCCAGGACAACTGCTGATATTCAATCTCATAATCCGGATTATTTTTTAAAAAAACATCGATTCCGTCCTGAAACAAATCCTGTTCCCAGAAAGTCCAGAGTTTAATTATTTTTTTTTCAGCGGCATAAAGTCCGTAATTTGCCGCAAATGAAAAAAACGCGATAATAAACAATAACCGCAGTAAAAAAGAATTCAATTTTTTCATATTATTTTTTTGAAATTATTTTTTTTACCGCCGGCAAATCCGCTTCCGCAAAATCGAAATTTGAAAATTCGCAGGGTTCAATCCATTTTGCGTCTTCGCATTCGATTTTACTCAAAGTTCCCGATAAATATTCGCATTCATAAACGAGAAGCAAAATGGTTTTTTCCTTGTATTTATGATAAATCGCTTTAAAAATATCCAATACGCCGATATTAATATTAAGCTCTTCCTTTATCTCTCTTATAATGCAGTCTTCGGGCGATTCGCCGGGTTCGAGCGTTCCGCCGGGAAATTCCCATTTTAACGCATTATGAGATTTTTTTTTCCGTTGAGTTATAAGAATCCTGTTTTCAGAATCCCTGATTATCGCGGCAGTTACTATAATCAAAATTATTCACCCTATCCTTTTTATACGCTTTGTTTTTTTGTTTTCAATCTAAATAGTTTTTTTAATTTGTTAAAAGTTTTTTTCGGATTTTCAACAATTATCCTTGCATCGCTGAATAATTCCATAAATCCTATTTCATTTTTATATCTTGGAACAATATGAAAATGAATGTGTTCTATGCTCGCTCCGCCGAACTGCCCGATATTAAATCCCATATTAAAACCTGTCGGCTTATAAACTTCTTCAAGACAATCAAGCGACAATCTCTGCAGACGAAAAATTTCCATCCACTCGGATTCCGTCAACTTCCGGACATCCTCGATATGTCTTGCGGGAAAAATCATAATATGTCCGGGATTGTATGGATAAAGATTCATAGTGATATTCATCGAAGACCCTTTATACAACAGCAAATTATCCACGCCTGACTCGCCGTTTAAAACCGAACATAAAATACATTTTACCTTTGGTTTTATTCCCCTGACATAATCGAATTTTTTTGGGGTGAATAAATTAGTTTTGATTATCATTGTTTTTCCCGCCGGCGTCTTTAAATATTTTCAAACATAAATATATTTTTCTGAAATTTATACTCATTTTATATTTTTCCAAGCCATCAAAATAAATCGCAATATAATATATTTTCTGAAGATAGTCAAATAAAAAACTGAATAATTCTGAACCATGGGTATAGTTCAAGGAAATGGAAATTTATTCCTTTGATTTTAAAACATCAATATTAACAGAAATAATTTCATCTAATAATTTTTTTAGCGTTTGATGATTTGCATTGCGGATTATGTGGTTTAATCATATTTCTAATAAATTTTGAACTTGGAGAGATAATCAGCTTTTAGAAAATAAATCTTTTATAAAAGCCGTTTGATTTTTTACAACTTTTTAAAAGCGTTCCCCGAGCCGGGTCAGGATTATAAGAAAACTTGACTTAATAAAGTTTTGTTTTACAATACTATGAAAATATAAAAACAATATTGGTTTTAAAACGAAATTAGAGGTTTGTATGAAATATGTAATAATCCTGCCCGACGGAATGGCAGACAATAGAATTGCGGAGTTAGGAGACAAATCTCCCGTTGAATACGCCAATACTCCGGGTCTTGATTTTATTTCCGAGAATGGAATCATCGGAAAAGTTAAAACCATTCCTGAAGGTATGCCGAGCGGTTCAGACGTTGCGATTATGTCAATAATGGGATACGACCCCAAAAAATATTTTATGTCGAGAGGTCCGCTTGAAGCCGTAAGTCTCAACATTGATTATTCGGAAAAAGATATAATTTTCAGATGCAACAATGTTACGGTAAAAGACGGAAAAATGTTCAGTTCAAACGCCAATCATATAAAAACCGAAGAATCAATCGAAGTTATTAAATATTTCAATTCAAAAAACAAATACTCCGGAATAAAATTATTTCCGGGAGTCGGATACCGGCACATACTTCTGATAGACAACGAAAAATATCCGGAAATTGATTACGAGCATTTGCATTGCGTTCCTCCGCACGATATAATTAATCAAAAAATTTCGGAAAATTCGGCTGTCGGAAAAGGTTCCGAAATAATAAACGAATTTATGAATTATTCAAACGAAATACTCAAAGATTACAAAACCGGAAATTCCGAACCCAATATGCTGTGGTTGTGGGGACAGGGCAAAACGAAAAAATTAAAAAAATTTAAAGAAAAATATAATGTTAACGGTTGCGTGATTTCCGCGGTTGATTTAATAAACGGGCTTGGAAAATACGCCGGTTTAGACGTTATAAATGTTCCTGGAGTTACCGGTTATTACGATACCAATTTCAAAGGAAAAGCCGAATACGCCATTAAAAACCTTGAAAAATACGATTTTATATTTGTTCACATTGAAGCTACGGACGAAGCCGGACACGACGGAAATCTTGATAAAAAAATAGAGATGATTGAAAAAGTCGACAAATACATAGTGGTTGAAATATTAAAAGCATTGAAAGAATACGGAGATTACAGGATAATGGCTCTGCCGGATCATCCCACTCCGATAAGTTTGCGAACGCACGAAAACAAACCGGTGCCGTATGCCGTATACGACGCGAAATCAAACGTAAAATCCGGAATGAGATTCAGCGAATTTTTTAATTATCCCGATTCAAATTTCATAAGCGAAGGGCATCTATTATTAGACAAATTTTTCGGAAAAACAAAAAACTAATCAGGACGGGTAGTAAGACAATGAAAAACATTTTAGTTACCGGCGGCGCCGGATTTATAGGTTCAAATTTCATAAGAATTTTGTTGAATAAAACCGACGATGTTAAAGTAATTAATTTTGACAAGCTAACCTACGCCGGAAATCCGGAAAATCTTAAAGACGTTCAAAACGACAAACGTTATAAATTTATTCTCGGCGATATTTGCGATTATAATAAAGTCAGAGAAACGCTTAAAAATTATCAGATAGACGCAATCATAAATTTTGCGGCTGAAAGCCATGTGGACAGATCGATAATGGGAGCGGTGGATTTCATAAAAACGGACGTCGAAGGAGCGTATATACTTCTTGAAAACGCAAGAAGTTTTGGAATCGAAAAATTCATTCAGATAAGCACGGACGAAGTTTATGGAAGCGTTGAAACCGGATTTTCCAAAGAAACCGATACGTTAATGCCGCGGAATCCGTATTCGGCAAGCAAAGCGGGGGGCGACCGTCTCGCTTATTCTTTTTATGCGACTTACGGACTACCGGTAATTATAACGCGCGCTTCAAATAATTACGGACCTTTTCAATATCCGGAAAAACTAATCCCGTTATTCGCGACAAACGCTATGGAAGATAAAAATGTTCCGCTATACGGCGACGGTTTGAACATTCGCGACTGGCTTTACGTGGACGACCATTGCAACGCTATTTTATTTCTTCTTAAAAACGGAAAACACGGCGAAATTTACAATATTGGAGGCGGCAATCTTCATACGAATATTGAAATCGCAAAATTAATTTTAAACCTTGCGGGAAAATCCGAATCTCTCATCGCGCCTGTAAAAGACAGACTCGGTCACGATAGAAGATACGCCCTCGATTCTTCAAAACTTGAAGCTCTCGGCTGGAAACCCGAGGTTCCGTTCGACAAAGGAATGGAACAAACCGTCAAATGGTATATGGATAACAAAGACTGGTGGAATAAACTTAAAAATAAAGAGTTTGATAATTATTATAAGCGGCAATACATCGACAGGGAGAAAAAATAATATGAATATTCTCGTAACCGGCGCAAATGGAATGTTGGGGACTTCTTTAAAAGAAGTCTCTAAGAATCACAAAAATTTCAAGGTTTTTTTTACGGATATTAAACGCCTTAATATTACCGACAAAGAACAAATATCGAGATTTGTCGACGAGCATCAAATAAAAGCGATTATAAACTGCGCGGCATACACAAACGTCGACGGATGCGAAAAAAATCCGGATACCGCTAAAACCATCAACGCGGAAGGACCGGCGGTTTTATCCGAGGTATGTAGAAAATACTTCGTCAAACTTTGTCATATAAGCACAGATTACGTTTATAACTGTCCGATACTCGAACCCGTAGACGAAACGGCGCAGGTAAAACCAATCAACGTCTATGGCAAAACTAAACTGCTCGGAGAAAATAATATTTGCGATAAAATGGACAGATATTTCATATTAAGAACCGCATGGATGTTCGGATGTTACGGCGAAAATTTTTTCAAGTGGGTTTATAATACGGTCAAACACAAAAGTCCCATTAAACTTATCATCGACCATTATGGAAATCCCACTTATTCGAACACGCTTGCGAATATCATATATCAAATAATAAAAACCGATAAATTCGGGATATACAACGCTTCCAATAACGGCTATACAAACTGGTATAACTTTGGAAAATGCATAATAGACGGCTCCGGATTCGAATCGAATATAAAAAAAATCACGGGAGCCGAATTAAAATTGCCCGCTAAAAGACCTCAATTCTCAGCGATGAATATCACAAAACTGATTTCAACTTTTCATTTAAATATTGAAATATGGCAGGATGCAGTCGCCGAATGTTTAAAACATTACAAAAAATTATATGAAACCCGCAATTCAAGTATTCAAGGATAAAAGCGGAACAAAAGACGTCCTTCAAATCAATAACGCGGCAATTTACAGCGCGTATGATATTGACAGACTAATAGAACGCCAATTAAAGAATCTGATAACAAAAACTACAAGAACGGTCGTTTGTTTCGGAGCCGGTCTCGGTTATCATCAGAATTATTTAAACCGTAATCGTCCCGATTTAAAGGTTTTATCTTTTGAAATCATTCCCGAAGTATTTAATTTATTAAACTCGAAAAATAAATCAGGCAATTCAAACGTTTTTTTTTATTCGAATCCCGAAGAGTTAATGTTTCTTTTTGAAAAAAATATCGATTACAAAAATCTCGAAGGGATTAAAATTTTCAACGCATATCAGCCCGTAAATGATTTTAAAAATAAATTCATTGAATTTATCAATGTTTTAAAAACAGTTATCGAATCAAAACACAAGAATTTTTGGACGCAGTATTGTCTTTCGGAATTATGGAACGAAAATATTTCCATAAATTTCAAACATATAGAGGCAAGCTATCCGGTAAATTCAATATATGGAAAATTCAAAAATATTCCGGCATTAATCGTATGCGCGGGTCCCTCGCTTGATAAAAGTTTAAAAGACATAAAAATCATTAAAGACAAATGCGTCGTTATCGCGGTAGATACGGCGTTGCGGTCATTGTTAAATCAAAATTGCATACCGGATATTGTTGTTTCCCTTGACGCTCAAAAAGAAAACTTTAATGATTTTAAAGGAATCGATATTCAAGATTTCATTTTGGTCTATGACTTAACCATAAATCCAAAAATTTTAGACTGGTATAAAGGCGAACGTAAACTTTGCAGCATTATAGGGCAACATTTAAAAACTTGCGAAGGCGCAGACTACGTTAAATTCGAGCCTTTATTCGATTATATAAAAGATTCTATTGGAGATACTGGGTATCTGCAAACCGGCGGTTCGGTTTCGACAATCGCGCTTGATCTTGCGAGAAATATGGAATGCGATCCAATTATTTTTTCGGGGCAAGACCTCGCTTATACCGGCTTAAAAACTCACAGCGCAGATTCATACGATATGTTAGCGTATGCGTCAAGCCAGACAAAATTTCATACTTTTGAAACGAATTTATTTTCATACTATTCTAACAAATCATTATTTCCGGTAAAAGGAAACTTCAGCGAAACGGTTTATACCGACACTACGCTAAAGCATTATCAAAACTGGATAAGCGACGCGGCAAAAATTATGAAACAAAAAATTTTTAACGCAACTGAAGGCGGAGCTTATATTCCGAATACTGAAAAAAAAACGCTTTCAGAACTTAGCGAGGCGCTTCCCGTAATAAACAAAAATATCCTCAACCGCATAAACCAAAATAAAAAGATAAAAATTAACCGCGATATTTTAAGTATGAAAATTAAAACCGACCTTGATTTTCTCGACAAATCATTAAAACGCGTAAAACTTGCCATTCAAGAACTTAAACACGGAAAGTCAATCTTCGAATCTCTTGCTGATTTCAAGAAATTAAAAGAAATAATTTTAGAGAACAATTATTCTTTTTTGGATTTGTATAAAAATAAATATTACGTTATGTTAAAACAATTGTATTCGCTCAATCTTGAAGAAGCGGCTTTTGAAAAAAACGATTTGGAATTGTTTTTTTTGAATATGGAATACGGATTAGAAAAAATACCGTCGTTTCTGAAAAGAATCATAGAATAATATCCGCGGCGGATTTGTTTCTATTCAGGTTTGTTCATAAAAAACATTTATTGCATTTTGCCGGTTTAATTTTTATTTTTGGTTTTATGATTGATTGTTATCAGATTATATTCTCTATTGCCAAGTCCTATTTGAAAACCGTAATTTATCTGAGTAGTCCAGTCTAAATCGGGATGAACGCCTTTCGCTTTATCTCCGCCAGACTCAAAATTTTTTCTTAACGCCGAATTAATTTGCCCCTGTTCAGAATTGACCAAATCTATGCTTGCTTTATCGATAGCGATTATATCCGTAGAAGCAAGAATGCCGATATCCCGAACCACAGGCGCGTCGTTATGCGAATAGCAATCGCATTCAGGACTTATATCGTAGAGAAAATTAAGATAACAATTTTTATTTTTTTTATTCGATAAAGCGGCTTTTGCAAATTCGCAC
Source organism: bacterium (assembly GCA_036733285.1). Taxonomy (GTDB): domain Bacteria; phylum JAGOBX01; class JAGOBX01; order JAGOBX01; family JAGOBX01; genus JAGOBX01. Next base: position 893 of record DAINAU010000085.1, on the reverse strand, counting down.
ATTTTTTCCTGAGCGTCGTTTGAAGCCGAATTCCACACTATATTAATGGCAGAAACAGGGCATATCGAAACACATTGAGCGCAACCCAAACATTTTTCGGGGTTAATCATAAGACATTTTTCTTTTACAATCATTGCGCCGCCCGGGCATATTTTTTTACATTCCATACATTTAACGCAGCGGCTGCCGTTTATGACCGGAGAAACAGAACTGTGCATAATAAGTTTTCCCGATTTTGCCGCGCATCCCATGGCGACGTTTTTTAACGAGCCTCCGAATCCGGTCAATTCGTGAAGTTTAAAATGCGTCAACACAACCAGAGCGTCAGCGTAAAAAACATCAGAACATATATCGGCAAATTCAATATTTTTACCCGAAACTTTTATTTTTACCGCAGAATTGCCTTTAACTCCGTCGGAAATAATCAAAGGGGCGTTGACAACCGAGAAATCAAAACCGTTCAATAACGCAGTATTCAAATGGCTGACCGCATCGCTTCTTGTTCCTTTATATAACGTCGAACTATCGGTCAGAAAAGGTTTGCCGCCCAACGCTTTTATTTCGTCAATGACTATTCTAACTATAGACGGCCGTATAAAAGATGTGTTTCCGTATTCGCCGAAATGAATCTTTACCGCCACAATATCGTTTTTTTTAACAATACCGTTCAGTCCGATTTCATTAAGAAGTCTTTTTACCTTCTCATAAATATTGTAGTGATGATGTTCTCTATTGTTCGCAAAAAAAACGTCTGATTTCATAAAAAAATTATATATAATTTCAAAAAAAAATCCAATAAAATAATATTCTGGATTTAAAATTGATTATAAAAACAGGCACAGTCCCAAAGAACAAATATTTTTCGCAAGTTACAAAACCCCAAACAAACCTTA
>DAINAU010000084.1:0-19214 GCA_036733285.1 bacterium | reverse complement strand
TGTTTTCTATGGTTTTTGTTTCGTCAAAATCCATTATTCTCGCTTTCCGCTCGTTAGTTACCACGAGTTTTTTTCTGAACATAAAATAAAGTAAAACATTGCTTGCGATAAGAATAATTACAATCGCAGGAGTTAAATTAATAATAAAATCAAGAAACGTGAGTTTTGCCGCGCTTCCTATCATTATATTGGGAGGATCGCCGATTAAAGTCGCGGAACCGCCAATATTCGAGGATATGGCTTCGGATATTACAAAAGGTTCGGGCGACACGCCTAATTCGACCGCTATTAAAATTGTAACCGGCACAATAATCAGAACCGTTGTAACATTATCCAAAAACGCCGAAAAAATCGCAGTTATAACTGTAAGAAACATAAGAATTTTTACGGGATTACCTTTTGTCATCTTAGCTGATTTTATCGCCACATACTGAAAAACGCCCGTATTTTTCATTACTGCGACTATCATCATCATCCCTATCAATAAAAAAATCACATTCCAGTCTATATCGGCAAACGCCTGATTCTGTTGCGTAAAATGAAACAATATAAAAACCGCGGCGCCGAAAAGGGCTACAACCGTTTTATGAATCTTCTCGGTCGATATTATCAAAAAAATTAAAACAAATAGCGACGACGCTATCAACGCTTGAACGCTCATCTTATTAACTCCTCAAAACCTTTTTCAAAATATCCATATAACTTACGATTCCGATTACGCGCTCGTTTTCATCGACGATGGGAATATGCCGTCTGTGATTTGTTGAAAATTCAAACGCGGCTTCTATGATAGAAGCTTCAGGCGTAAGTTTGAAATAAGGTTTTTTCATTATTTCTTTTACTTTATGTTCGCGTCCTTTTGTAAGCATTTCTTCAAAAGGCTCGAAATTCCTTAAAAAATTCAGATTTTTCATCATTGAAGCGTATGAAGGTATTCCGAATTTTATAATTTCATTTACCGTAACTTCGCCCGATAAAACTCCATTGCCGTCCACTACCGGAGCGTATCCGATATTATGCTCAAAAAACAAATCTATAAGTTCGTGTATGCTTTGATTCAAATTTATTGTCCGCGGCGAAGCTGTCATAATATCGGATACGGACAAAGATTTTTCAATATCAATGTTCTTTTTTTGAATATATTCAATCATATCTTCCGGAACTTGAAAACCAAAAAAATCCTTTACCGCGTTTTTATCGCTTAATAATCTCGCGATTCCGCTTACTACGTTTAAATATCTTTTAGGAGATTGAAGCGACGCAAGTATCATTATTATTCCCGACGCAAAAAAATCGTTATATTTCACCGGATTTTTCGGAATACAGATTCCGATAAGTAAATCGTTGAAATTTTCAAGGCGGCAGTGCGGCATAATTATTCCGTCCGTTAATTTAGTTACGCCGAGTTTTTCTCTTTCAAAAATTTTAGCGACAATTTCGTTTTTATCAATTTTCAATTTATGTTTATTCAAAAACGAGTCGGCTAACGCTTCCAAGCATTCCTCTACCGAATTAAAATCTTTACCAAGCAAAATGAACTCTTCGTTTAATAAACTTGATAATTTCATTATTTTCCTCCGGAAAAAAAATATTTTTAACCCGAAAACTGCATAAGGATTTTGAAAAATTGTTCAGACAGCATAGAATACTTGTTTTAGACAATTTTTCAAAATCTTAAAAATATATGATTTACGGCTAAAGCCGTAAATTTAAAAAGTTTTCGGGTTTTTAGAAGTTTCAACAAGCATACAACTATGTTTTGAAAAACTTCACTTAACGTTTAATGAACTATCCTGGTTTAAATCAAAAAACGCAACCGGAAAATTCGTCCTCAAACGCAGGGACAAACAATCGCTTATATTCAATTTTTCGTGAGAGTTTATTACTTCTTTTATAAAAAGCAAGAACTATTATAAAAAAAAGAATAAATAATTTGACAAAACGACTTGATACGTTATAAAATAAATACAAAATATAAATTATGAAAGGAAGGATAAATTATGTATTCAAAAGAATTTTTAAAAGAAATCCCCAAGACAGATTTGCATCTTCATCTCGACGGTTCGTTGAGAATACCGACTTTAATTGAACTCGCAAAAAAAAATAACGTCAAACTTCCTTCTTATACCGAAGAAGGATTAAAGGAACTTGTATTTAAAGACAGATACGTTGATCTTGTCGATTATCTTAAAGGATTTGGATACACTACGGCTGTAATGCAAAACGAGGAATCACTTGAAAGAATAGCTTACGAATTAGTCTGGGATTCTATTAACGACGGCGTCTATTATATTGAACCGCGATTCGCGCCGCAGCTTCATATAAACGATAATCTGTCTTTTGAACAGGTTATGATTTCCGTTAATAAAGGTTTGGCAAGAGCAAAATCAGAATTCAATAATAGCCCAAAAGTTAAATCCGGCGAACTGCCCGAATTTCATTACGGAATCATTAATTGCGCTATGCGTTTTTTTCTTCCGGTATTTTCTTCGTATTATAAAAAAATATTCGACGTTCACAGTTATTCAAAACCCGAAGAAATTTACGCTTACGCTTCCGAAGAACTCGCTAAAGCATCTTTTAAAATCATAGACGAACAAAATATTCCCATAGTAGGATTTGATTTAGCCGGAGCAGAAGCAGGTTTTCCTGCTGGCAAACACAAAAAATCTTTTCAATACGCGCATGAACATTTTATCAACAAAACAGTTCACGCCGGCGAAGCATACGGCGCGGAATCGATTTTTCAAGCAGTCACTGATTTGCACGCAAACAGAATCGGACACGGTTTTTATATTTTTGACGCTAATAAAATCGAAAATCCAAATATAAAAGATAAGGAAAAATATATTAGAAATATCGCCAATTACATTGGAAACAGCCGAATAACCATTGAGGTTTGTCTGACAAGTAATTTACAGACAAATCCCAATCTGAAAGACGTCAAACAACATTCTTTCAAAAAAATGCTTGAAGCCGGTCTTTCGGTAACTCTCTGCACCGACAATACTCTCGTTTCCAATACTACTGCTACCAAAGAAGTTAAACTAGCGACTGATAATTTCGATATAAAACCAAAAAAATTAAAAAATATAATAATTTACGGTTTTAAAAGAAACTTCTTCTTCGGCTCCTATACTGAAAAAAGAGAGTATTGCAGAAAGATAATAGATTTCTACGAAAAAATCGAAAAAAAACATTCGATAGCCGTTTAATAAACAAAAAGGGTTAACATTAAAAAATTCTAAGAATCTTTAACCCGAAAAGTGTCATTCATTTTTCGGGTTAAAAGCCGAAAACTAAATATCAATTATCATGTGTTTTTTTTGACGGAAGCGCAAGAATACTTTTGATACTATAATAATCCATTTTAATGTAATTGACTAAAGTAAAACTAAAAAAATATATGAATTTTACAGCATTCGATTTTGAAACCGCAAATTATAAAAGGTATAGCGCATGTTCTATTGGCTTGGTGAAAATTGCGAATAATAGAATAATTAAAAAGCAATCGGTTTTAATAAGACCTCCGGAAAAATGGTTTAAATTCACTTATATTCATGGAATAACCTGGGACGACGTAGAGAACGAACCTGATTTTTCAGGAGTGTGGCCGAAAATAAAACCATTTTTTGATAATATAGATTTTGCAGTGGCTCATAATATTAATTTTGACGCCGGCGTTTTAAACGCTTGTTGCGGATATTATCAAATACCGGTTCCTGAAATCCAGTTTAAATGCTCTTTGCAATTATCCCGTAAAGCTTGGAATTTGGATTCATATAGCTTGAACAATATATGTTCCCATTTTAGTATACCGCTAAATCATCATAACGCTTTATCGGACGCCGAAGCCTGCGCAGAACTTACGAAACGGCTGATTGCTCCGGAAAACAATAATATAACCACTTAAAACTCCAAAAAAAAATCAATCCCAAAAACTGCAAACAGATTTTGAAAAACGATTAGTTTGCAGGAAGTTTTGGATTTGCCGGAGTCAGTATCTTGGCGCCACGCCTTTTTCATACTGCGCGATTTTGTTATCGCATTTTTTTTTAAAATAACCTTTCCCTGCTTTCTTTGCTTTTATCTGCGTTTCTATCGCGGATTTGAAATCGCCGTTGGCCGCGTACGCGCCGGCAAGAGTATCAAGCGACCATTCCCATTCAGGCATTAAATCAACCGCTTTTTTCGCATAAAACAAAGCCAGTTCAGGATTATAAATTTCATCGTTTTTCGATGTGGAAAGCGTCCAAGCGTATTTATTATAAAAAAAATATTTGGGCGGATCAGAATAATTTCTATACTGCTCCGAATCAATTTGTTTGATTACATATTTCAGTTTTTCAAAAGCAAGCTTCCTTTCTTCTTTGTAATCATACATATCATAACAATACAGGGCGTGTATGATATGCGCATCAGGATACTTTACAGACAATTCCTCATAAATACTTTTAAGTTTCGAATAATATATTTTTTTATATTCCGCTTTATAATTTTTATTATAAACCTCATCGTTGTCGGAATATGAATTGACGCAGCATTGGTCAATATAATAACTACGCAACGGCAGAAATAAATCCGAATTATATTCTATCTTTTTAATCGCTTCGTCGCATACCGATTTCGAAAGTTCCCATGACCCATACCATTTAGGCAGCATATAATACATCATATTACAATAAGCCGTTGTATGGTAAGGATCGGCGCTTATTGCTCTGTCAAACCACGCTTTACATTTTCCGAAATCCAGCCCCATTCCCAACGCAACCGTTATCGCCGTCGACGCGATATTCGGATCTGCGGGATTTATTTGATATGCGGCGGTTATTTCTTCATGGGCGGTCTTCAGATATTTATGAAATCCTTTCCATCCTTCTTCTGTAACCTTTGACGCCCAATCCGAGCCGCGAGATTCCCAAGCTTTATTAATATAATAATTTGCGAGCAATAAACAGGGCAAATGCGAAGCCGGATTTTCCTTGCGCCACTCTTCCAGCAGCAATTCCGTATTTTTAATATTTTCCGCTAACGTTGCAATTACCGCTCTCATATTGTCCCGCGAATCATAATCAAGACGCGTTTCAAAACAGGTCGAATAATACTTTTCAATTTCAAAAAATTTTTTTTCTTCGAACAACTTCCTGATTTTTTTTATATCTGCAAATGAATGCCTTTTATTTTTAGCGATTGCAGGAAGGGCGATTTTTTTTACTGGTAATTCAGAATCCGCGATAATATCCTGAAAATTCTTTAAATTCTCTGCGTTTTCATAACAATAGCTAACAGACGGCAACGGTATTTTGGATATAAAATAATCCCATAAACCCGCCTGCGCTTTTACGCAAAAACAAATATTCATAATCAACGGAATGATAAATACGGCATAGAAAACATTTTTTTTCATCAGTTTCCTCCCGCGCAATCCGCCGCAAAAAACTCGATAAAAATTTGATTATAAATATACTATATAACGATAAATTTGGCAACAAATTTTAATTTCAAAAAATTACCCGGGTATTTTTTAGCGCGTTTCAATTTTTTTTTGTTCGTTCCGGAGCTGTCAGTAAAAATTTTAGTTTTTTAAAGCAATCTTTTTTTTTTATAATCTTCAAGTAACCCGCAGTAGCCTGCCCTACGCGAAGATCAGTAAATCCTACGCGGAGCGCAAAAAAACCTGCGGTATAAAAACGCTTGCGTATCCAACTCTGAATAAGGGTTGAATTTGATGCTGTCTTGAAATCCGACCCTTAACAGGTTCGTTTTCATATTTTTTTTATTAACATGGACTGTCCAATAACTCAATTTTGCAAAATAACCATATCGCTGTATAGTTCGCCGTATAACCTTACATAAACCAAAATCCTGCATTAGAAAAAAAACAGACCTCTCCCGCAAAGCAAACCTCGCTTTTTTTTATTCATAAAAATTATGGTAAAAAATCGTAAAAATATCTGAATGTTTAAATAAATAGGAGCTTACAATAAATTTCTCGCTTTTACGGCAAGAATATTTTTTGAAGCGCTTTGAAACCTATATAAATTACAGTGTCTTTTTAAGGCGCTTTTTTTTAATCTTCAACTTTTAAAAAGATGAGGAAATCGTAAAACTATTTTCGAATATTATAAAGCCGAATTTCTGGAAAAGGATTATGAGCAAATTATACGGTTATCCTTTTCCGATGAAATTCGGTATAGATTGAAAAAATCTACTGCGATTTTTGGGATAACACTATCCATTCTTGCGAATAAATCGCAGAATTCAAGTATATACTTCTTAAACCGTCATAATCAGATTTTTTAATAAAACCGGTTTTTCTCGAAAACTCAGATATGAAACTGATTTCATTGTTCCGAAATGAGTATTCTGAGTTAATTTCGATATCTGAAAATGTTGAAGAAAATTTTTCGGGCAAATAGTATATCTTGAATTTTTCAGGAATCGAAACAGAACAAGTTGTTTTGTTGAACTCGTTTCCAAACCATTTTATATCAAAGGTTCTTTCTGTGTTGTTGAATTCAAAACCGGACTGAACCGCTCCCGGTATTCTGAAACATTTAATTTTATCTCCCGCCGTAATCGCGTAATTTTTTATTGAATATTTGTATTTGATAATAAATTCATTTGAATCCGATGAATGTTCCGATACAGAATAATCAATTAATTCGGCGTTATTATGAATCGCCGCAACAGTTTTTTCAAACATTTTATTTATTTCGCTTTGATTTAAAAAAACAATGGTTCTCATATTTATCGAAGCGTTGCCGTAAAATTTAACGGTTTCTTCGCAAACCGCAGAATTATTTTCATTTAGTTTCATAACGATATTTTTATGAATTCCGTTTGATTCGAGTTTATTATCCGACGGCAGTTTAAAAAAAGCAAAATTTCCATCCGGCGATATTTCAAGAGCTTCGGTATTGTGAAGTTCCGAAGGGAATGTTCCTAAAGGCGCGGTTTTATCGAAAGGAGCAAGAAAATATATTTTATCATTGATTCTAATTTTGCATAACGCAAAATTAAATTCTCTCAAATTAACGGCGCCTGATAATTTGCCGGATTCGCCTGATTTGCATAAAACAAAACTCGGGTTCAGTCCGGATTTTTTTAGAAGCGCGGATAAAAATAAAATTTTATCAAAATAATTTCCTGACATATAACGGACGAGAATATCCAAATCGTAAAATCCGTATTTCCAGTATTGAGGCGGAATTCCTTCGGTCTCAAAATTTTTAACGGTAAAATCATAGATTGCCGACATTTTTTTTTCATTCGATAGATTATTTATTTTTAAATTTTCCAAAATAAAATCAAGCGCTTTATTATTATTGATTTTTTTTTGATATTCGTTCAAAAAATTTCCCGCGATATTTTTCCACTGATTTTTTTCAGAAACAATAAGCGAAGGAAAAATCTCAATTAAAGGAGGCATATATTCTTCTTCTGAAAAAGCGTCGGAATTTTCAACGGAAAACTCCAATATTTTTCTGGCGCCGGCAATTGATTTAGAAATTTTTATCTGACCCGAATCGTTGACAAAATATTCGATTTCTTTATCGGCAGGGATGTTTATCGAAACGCATTTATAAATTATAGGTTCCTTTTCTTTAAATATTTGAGAAATATAAAATGGAAACGCTGACTCATCGTATTTTCTAATAGTTTCCGTAGAATAATAAATATATGAACCTTCTTTAGTTTCAGGCAGCGAGAACCTTAATCTTTTCAAATTGTTATATAATTGTCCCGAATATAAAGCTTCGTCTTTCAAAGCGTTGTCGTCAAGATGTTTGACAATTCCGTATTCATTAACGGATAAAGCGAATTCGATTGAAGGCGAGTCGTAGCTAGAATAATAGTAATAAGAATTAGTGCCTTCGGATTCGGCTCTTTTCCTTAAAATTTTTTTTAATATAACGGATTTTATTTTATACGAATCGCCGTTTAAATGAATATATTCTGTTTTTGAGTAAAGCGTTGCGCTGCCTGCATCGGGAAAACTGTCTGCGGATATTTCAACGTCAAAATATTTCTTAATTACGGAATCGGAATTTTTTAATTCGTCAACGCGCGAAATATTATGGTATTTACGAAGTTTTTGAAGGTTGATGGAGTTGATTTCAGAGAGTTTGAACGACGCGCTATCCGGCGAATCCGCCATAATAAAAGTCATTTCGCCGCCTGTAATATTCAGAAGTCTGCCGGAATATTCTCTTCCGTCGTTTAAAAACAATTTATCCGCGTTCAGAGTTTGAGAGCAATATCCGAATATTAACGTGGCAAATATTGAAGCAAAAAATGTTTTTAATATAAACTGTTTTATTTTGAGCATAAATTATTTCTCTTTAACGAATATTCTGTTTTTAGCGAATTCTGAAATATTTTGAAGATTTTTTTTGTATTCGGAATATTTCGAAGCCGGTATGACGCGTTGTTTTACATCGAATATTTCATTGTATTCGATAACATTGCCGTCGACCTTGAACTCGCCGGAAAATTTTACAAATTCATTTTCTATATTCAGATTATCAGGATAATATTTGATTTCAAAATTTTCCGGAAAAGTTATTTTAATATTATTAACTCTGCGCGAAGTCGAAGGGTAGCATATATCGTATTTTCTTTTTTCAAGACCTATTTCCCGAAAATTTTTTTCGATTGCCGGTATCTGAACTATAAATAAATCGCCCGCGTTTTCCCACATATTGTCGGCTGTAAACTGTATTTCCATTTTTGTCGGAACATTCAAATCTATTAAATCTGAAATTATGAAATTTTTAAAAACCGCCGACGGAGATATGGAACTGACGTAATCCTGCATTACTTTAGCGGTATCCTGTTTTTTTATATTTCTCCATGAATTTCTTATCTGAGCTTCGTATGGACCGGAATAAGAATTTTTTATAATACATTTAGCGTCGCCGTTACCGTTGAATTTCATTGTCAGTTCAGAAATTTTCTGATTGTTGTCCGGCGCCGCGATTCCTGTGTAGCCTATTTCTTTTTTTATGTAATTAACAGCTTTAACTCCGTTATCGTCTATTCTGAGAAATGGAAACCTGTAGGTTTCCGAAGTCGGATCAACATAAAATATTTTTCCGTCGAATCTGATTTCGACGATGCAGTGGTTCCCGTCCGGAACCGGAATTTCAGTTATCAACTCGCCGGCGTCGTTTGTATTGATAATTACCGGATACGCTTCAATTCCAGCGTAGTTAAGCATCGCGGTATATAAAATACTTACGTCCGTGCAGTCGCCGAATTTGTTTATAAAGGTTTCTTCCGCCGGATGTCCCGACCAGCCGCTGCTTATGCTTGATTTGATTGATACGTATCTTATGTTGGTTTCTATCCAATGAAACAAATCCGCCATTAACTGCTTTGAATCCGAAACGTTGGTTTTTATCGAATCGACGAATTTTTTTACGTTCTCGCCGGGAACAATCCGTTCCTTCTGCATTTTTCCGATATAATCGTAAAGATAATTCTTGTCTTCCAAAAAAGCGTAATGCATAGAATATTTTATATCATTGATATTCTGCATATAAGGTTCGGGATAAACCGGTTCGACAAATTCCATTTTATATGATTCCGAAACAAATTCGCTTTCCAATGTTCCGCGCGCTGGATTTTTAAATTTTTCGGGAACATTATTAAACAAGATATTCAATTTTTTTGTTTTTGGATAAATTATATGATATTCGGATTTTACGACAGGAATATTGTCCTGAAAAAACCAGCCGCCGTATAAAATATGTTTATCAAACGGGTTATATGTCTCGTGTTCATAAACGTATTCTACAATGCTGCCGACTTTAACTCCGGGAATTTTTGCGGTTACAGTTTTTCCAGATTTGTCAAAATACTGAGATTCCTCTGACGGCGTCAATGTTTTCACATCGGACATATTCAATGAATATTCGCGTCCGGAATCGTCTATTGAACGCGCTTTTATTATTTTAATTTTTGACCTTCCTTCTTTATAATATAAATTTATACCGCTCCAGTTAAGATAATCTTCGTTATAAATTTTACCTATGAAATGGTATTTATACAAACTGGTTCCGTCCGGAAAAACGGTCTGCCATCCTTCGTCAAGAATAATGACCCCGCCCACTCCTTGATGCGCGGATTTCATCGTATCGGCTTGTTCTTCAAGAATTTTTATTGATTCGTCGATGACCGCAATCTGCGAATCGTTATTTTTTCCGGAAATTTTGTCCGCGCCAGAAACCGATTTTTCTTCCGAGTGTTCAATAGTTTTGTCAGTGAAATCTATGTTTTTAATTTCGGAAAACAGCAATTCTGTAGAATTATCAATTAAAACCTTATCGGAATTTAATTCTATTTGATTGAAATTATATTTTTTTCCGTCGAATAATTCAATAGTATGAGAGTATAAAACCGGTTGCGGAAAAATTATCGCAGCCCACAATAATAAGATATAAAAAAAATATTTCACATTATACGATTTCATTTTTTTCAATATTTATTTCTTTAAATTCGACCCTTGTCAGGGTCGTTTGTTTTTTGTAATTTTATTTCCGCAGGTTTTCCAGCGCTCCGCGCAGTTAACCTGCGGTTATGTGAAATTCAAACCCTTCTGGCTTGCAAAAAAATAAACAAAAAGACAATAAAAATACAGCGTTTCAGCATTTTTTTAAATTCAACTTTTAAAAAGCAAATTACGCCATACGGAACTAAACAGGATACGCTTTGTTGTCGACAGCTAAATCGGCGTCGTATTTGTATTTTGCCGCTCTCCTGTTTTTAAAAAATTCTTCCGCAATCGGCGGAAACATACAATAAGTTAAAACGTCCGTGTCCGTCTCAATATATTCTTTTATTTTTTCTTTCATATCCGCGATTTCATTTTTCAGATTATCAGCGGGTCTGCAAGTTATTGGCTTTTCGCCCTTCAATACTTTTGCTTGAATTTCCTGATTGATTTGTCCCGGCGGAGTTCCATATTCCCCTTTGAAATATGCTTTGGTTTCATTAGTTGTCATTTTATACCGTTCGCCTGAAATTACGTTTAGAACCGCCTGCGTTCCTACGATTTGACTCGACGGAGTTACGAGAGGCGGATAACCGAAATCTTTTCTGACATTGGGAATTTCGAGTAAAACGTCGGTTAATTTATTTTCGGCTCCGGCTTGTTTAAGCTGCGATAATAAATTTGAAAGCATTCCGCCCGGCACCTGATAAGATAATGCGTTCACGTCGACGCTCATCATTTTAGGGTCGAATAATCCGGATTTCAGATATTTATCTCTTATGATTCTAAAATGATCGCTTGCCTTATTTAAACTTGATATATTAAGTCCCGCGTCGTATTGAGACCCTGTTAAAGCCGATACTAACGTTTCAGTAGGCGGCTGTGAAGTTCCCATTGCAAACGGAGACAATGCCGTGTCAATAACGTCGACTCCGGCTTCAATCGCTTTTAAATACGTCATTGACCCGAATCCGGTAGTGTAATGAGTATGGAGTTGAATCGGGATTTTAATATTTTTTTTCAATTCTGAAACCAGTTCGAACGCGTCAAAAGGTTTTAACAATCCCGCCATATCTTTTATGCATAACGAATCCGCGCCCATATCTTCAATCTGTTTGGCAAGTTTTACAAAAGCTTCATTGGTATGAACCGGACTTATGGTATAACTTATGGTTACCTGAGCGTGGGCTTTTTCTTTTTTTACGGATTCAAGCGATTTTCTTATGTTACGCATATCGTTCAACGCGTCGAACATCCTTACAATGTCTATTCCGTAAGCGACCATTTTTTTTACGAATTCTTCAACTACGTCGTCCGCGTAATGTCTGTATCCAACAAGATTTTGACCGCGCAGCAGCATTTGAAGTTTTGTTTTTTTGAATTTTGATTTGAACTTTGACAATCGTATCCAGGGGTCTTCGTTTAGAAATCTTAAACAACTGTCGAATGTCGCTCCTCCCCAGCATTCTACGGAATGATAGCCGATTTCGTCCATAATCTCCGCTATATCAAGCATTTCATCAGTTCCCATACGCGTTGCTATCAGAGATTGATGAGCGTCTCTTAAAATTGTTTCGGTAATTTTTACTCTCATAATTTCACCCTGTTTTTATTAAGATTCTATTTCAAACAACAATTCGTCTTTATCAACTTTCTGTCCGATGGAAACATAGATTTTTTTTAGTTTTCCGTTTGCCGGAGAAGTGATTTCATTTTCCATTTTCATAGCTTCCATAACAAGCACAGGCGCGTTTATAGAAAGTTTATCGCCTTCTTTTTTCAGAATTTTCACGATGTTTCCTGGCAGCGAAGAAAAAATTTTGTTAGGGTCGTCGTTTTTTGCGCCTTCCGATTTTGAAGCTTCGGCTTTATTAATAAGATTTTCAAGTTTAAAACTCGGTTTGTTTATAGGTTTTTTTTTCGGTTCGTCAATTTGTTCGACTTCGACCATAAATTGTTTGCCGTTTATTTTTACGTTAAATTTTTTATACATAAATTGTTACCTCCAATAAGTGTTAAAAATTTCGTTTCTGCCGACCGAGTTTTTTTTTATAAACTTGCTCCATTTATAAATATGAATTTTTTTTAAATTCCTGATTTTAAACCTCGCGCCTTCAAGTATTTGAGAGATACAGGTTGTTATCGCGGCGAGTTCTTCGCAGGAGATTTCAAGACAATCCCGTTCAGAGCAAACCCCGTTTTTATGGTCAGCGTAAATATCAGCGTTTGATTGCATAAATGTTACCGCCTTTATAATGGAATATTTCCGTGTTTTTTAGGCAATTTCTGTTCGCGTTTTGTCCGCGCGATTTTCAAAGCGTAGATTATTTTATTTCTTGTTTCTTTCGGGTCGATAACATCGTCCACATATCCGCGTTCCGCCGCTATATAAGGATTGGCGAATTTATCGGTATATTCCGCGATTTTTTCTTTTCTTGTTTCAGCCGGATTTTGTGATTTCATAATTTCTTTTTTGAAAATAATATTCGCCGCCGCGTCCGGTCCCATAACAGCGATTTCAGCCGAAGGCCATGCATAGACAAAATCCGCTCCAAGATGTTTGCTGCTCATAGCGATATAAGCGCCGCCGTATGCTTTGCGCAGTATTATATTGATTTTAGGAACCGTGGCTTCCGCATACGCGTAAAGCAATTTGGCGCCGTGTCTGATGATTCCGTTATGTTCCTGATATACTCCGGGGAGATAACCAGGAACATCTGTAAAGGTTACAAGCGGAATGTTGAACGCGTCGCAGAATCTAATGAATCTTGCGGCTTTATCCGCCGAATTATAATCAAGAACTCCCGCGTTTATTTTCGGCTGATTCGCTATTATTCCAACGCTTCTGCCGCCTATTCTTCCAAAACCGGTTACCACGTTTGAGGCGAAATGCGGCTGAACCTCAAGAAAATCGTCGCCATCGATTATTTTCATTATTATATCTTTCATATCGTACGATTTATTTGATTCTACCGGCAGTATCGAATACAAATCCGGAATAATTTTAGTCATAGCGTCTTCGTTTTTAACATACGGGGGATCGTCCATATTGTTCGACGGAATATATTCGAGTATGAGTTTAATCAAATCAAGACAGCCTTTTTCTTCCTCTGCGATAAAATGAGCGACGCCGCTTTTTGTGTTGTGCGTTACCGCGCCTCCAAGACCTTCGACTGTAACGTTTTCGCCTGTAACGGCTTTTATAACCTGCGGACCCGTAACAAACATCTGACTTGTTTTATGAGTCATAAAAATAAAATCCATTATTGCCGGCGAATATACCGCGCCGCCCGCGCAGGGTCCCATAACCGCGAGAAGCTGAGGTATCACTCCCGAAGCCTGAGTGTTTCTGTAAAAAATTTCTCCGTATCCGGCGAGCGCGTCGACTCCTTCCTGAATTCTTGCTCCGCCCGAATCGTTGATTCCTATAACAGGGCATCCGTATTTTACCGCAAGATCTAAAACCTTGCAGATTTTTTTCGCGTGCATTTCTCCGAGCGAACCGCCTATCACCGTAAAATCCTGAGAATATAAAAACACCCTTTTTCCGTTTACTAATCCGTATCCTGTAATTACTCCGTCGGCCGGAGCTTCGGTTTCTTTCATTTCAAAATCTGAGCATCTGTGTTTTACAAATTGGTCAAGTTCGTTAAAACTATTATCGTCAAGCAAATATTCGATTCTTTCGCGCGCGGTCATACGCCCGTATTTTTTTTGTTTTTCTATTTTTTCAGTTCCGCCCATAGCTTTGATTTTTTCTTTTTTATCGTATAAATAGTCAATTTTTTTTTCGCCCATAATTTTTAGCGCCTCCAATAATTATTTCATTTTTTAAATTATTGATGAATATAATACAATTAAGCCGCCAATAACGCTATCGCGGCTATTCCTCCGAGTATATACCAGAAAAGTTTTGATTTTTTTTTAGGTTCCGGATTGAATTCAACCGCCGGTTTTGTTTTTTCTATCGTATCTTTTATTTGGTATTCGGAATTACTTTTTATATCGGCGGGATTCTCTAAAGTCTCCGGTTTTATGGAGGTTTCCGCAGTCTCGATTTTCATATCGTCGGATTTTATTTTTTGCAGTTTGAGTTCGTTTTTATCTTCCTGAAAATTTATTGTTTTATTCTGCAAATCTATTATTTGAGATTGCGTGTCTGGTTTGTCCGCGTCCGTGGAATATATGACTCCCGAATAGCTGTTTTCTGCGTATGACGAATTTAAACAAAGCAAAATGCCTGCGAAAACGTAAAAGAAAACGTAACATATTATTTTTTTATGATTCATTTTTTCAACACCTCAATTTTATTTAATTCGTTAAGATAACTGCTTTTCGGATAAGAGTTTTTAAAATTATCAAATTGAAATTTTGCTTTTGCAGTATCGTTAAGTTTAAGATAACATTGAATTATTCTGAAATAAGAATATTCAAAAAAATCATTAGCCTCGATAGTCAGAACCGTTTTCCAGTAATATACCAGAGAATTATTATAATCCTCGTCGTCGAAATAAGAGTCGGCAAGGTCAATAGCGTATCCCGCGAGAATATTTTTTTCCTTGAATTTTTTTGTTTCAATTAATTTAATATAAAATTCAAAATAAGCTTTTTTATCCGTAATCTTATATTTGTCGAGTAAAATATTAATAATTTTTAGGACGCCCTCGTTTTCAATTATCGTTATTTTGGAAATATAATCCGAGCATATTTTAATTATTTCGGCGGAATTCCCCGTTTTTTCGAGAATATCCGATTTCAACAAAATAAACTCCGGCGCGTTTTTGTTATCGTATAAATCTATAGTATATAAAGCCATTTTATAGTCTTTAAGTTTCAAATAACAATCCGTAAGTTTTCTATAATTGTTTTGCTTTACGGATTCAAATTGCGAGTTGTTAATTATTTTCAAAATATTTTTAACCGCGTTTGAATAATCGCCTATCTGATAGTAAGCGTCGCTTAAATTGTAAAAAACTACGGGATTTGATAATTTTTTATTTTCGGATTGAACCGTTAGCCATTTTATCGCGTTTTTATAATCCTTGATTGAAAAATAGTATTCGGTCATAATTTGAAGAGCCGTTATTTTA
The DNA here is from genome assembly GCA_036733285.1 of bacterium. GTDB lineage: Bacteria > JAGOBX01 > JAGOBX01 > JAGOBX01 > JAGOBX01 > JAGOBX01. The sequence continues at coordinate 3,626 of DAINAU010000084.1, read as the reverse complement.
TTGTTGTCGGTTAAAATTTTATCATAAATGGAACTCAGAATTTTTACGGATTCCGGGATGTTGTTTTTTTTGTAATGACAATATGCCGACATAAATTTTGCGTCTGCGTTATATTGGGATTTCGGAAATTTTGACGAGAGGATATTGGCTTCGTTTATACAGTTCTGATACTCGTTCATATTGAAAAAAGCGAGACATTTTTGATATTGGGTATAATCTGTGGGAGCTAATTTTCCGTAGATATCGATTGATTTAACATATTCGCCGGTGGAAAAATAGTTATCCGCTAAAATAAGATTAATCTCTGATTTGTCAATGTCTTTTGAGTCCTGATACATTTTTAAATATAAATTCGCGGTTTCGATTGATTTGGCGTATTCGCCCTGTTTGTAATAAACATTCGACAACTGTCTGTAAGATTTCTCGAGCATAATTCTATCGTTTGAAACATTGATGATTTTGTTTAAATAATAAACCGACGAATCGAATTTTTCAATTGAATAATAGTATCCCGCAAGTTCAAACATAGATTCGTTCACGGCAAATTCATCCGGCAGGGTGTTGATTATATTGAGCTTATATTTCTCGAATGAACTCATATCGCCGAGAAGCTTATAATTAGCGGCAACCGCCATTTTTATATCTCCGGCGTATTTATTGTCCTCATATTTTTCGAGGAGTTCCAGATAGTTTTTATTGGAATTCGCATAATCTTTTTTGTTGAAATACGCGCCTGATATTATAAACATTTTTTCAATGTTATAATCTCTGTCGTCGACGACGTTTTCCGATAAAAATTTTATGGTCTCGTCGTATTTCTGAAGCTGAAAATAAGCTTTGGATTTGTGAATGATTCTAATTATTTCGTCGCTTTTTGAAAGTTTGAATCGCGATGCGAGCATATCCGCCTGTTCCAGAGCTTCGTTGAATTTTTGAAGTTTGGAAAGATTTATGAGAATTTTCATATTAACGTTGATTAAAAGATTCGTATCTTTAGATAAATCCGAAAAGTTTCCGTAATTTGCGTTGGCTTCGGAATAATTGAAAACCGCTTGATTGCAGTTCGCTTTCAATAAATATAATTCCTTTAAAAAACCGGCTTTTTGAGCCGTCTGCAAATTAATTTTGTTTAAATACTCGATTGATTTTGACGGATTTTTAAGTTCAAAATACGATTGACCTTTTATGTAGTTTATTTCGGCGATATCTGTTTCATTAAGATTTTTTTGAGATTCCGTTTCGTATTCGTTTATTGTTCTTAATGATTTGTCTATATTGTTTTCAATTAAATACAGATAAGCGAGATATTTTTTATAACCCGTTTTATTTTCTTTTTTCGTATTTTCAATTTGTAGAAATGCAAGTTTTGATTTGCCGTATTCGCCGAGCTTGTAATTTGAAACTCCGTAAAAAAACAAAGACTCGTAGAATTTAGGCGAGCCGGCGAAGTTGTTAATGTAAATCTCGAAATTTTGCGCGGCGGATTTATAATCGTTTAAATAAAAGTTTGAAGCCGCAGTATAAAAAAGTTTGTCTTCTCTATCTTTGTCTGGCAGCAATACCGCGTATTTAATAGCAATGCCGTATTGTTTCAAATTATAATTGACAAGCGTCATCAGTTTATTGTATTTATCCGATTCCACCGATTTTGCGTTTGTTTTTTTCAAAAACTCCAGCGATTTCGGATAATCGTTCAAATAGAAATAATGAGCCGCCATTAAATAATTCTTTTCATGTTCAAGTTCTTTTGAAACTATTTTTTTTAGATTTGATATTCCGGTATGATACTGGCGGTTGTCAAAATTTATTAATGCAAGCTGATACAAAGAATTATTTATCAGTTCCGGATTTTTAGAATTTTTTGCTATTTCGTTCAGATAATATTCTTTTTTTATTTTGTCCGAAGCTGTTTTGGAATATACAAACAAAAGATAATTCATATTATACGAATCATTATATTTTTCATAAACGACTTTTATCAGAGCTTCAAGAAGTTCGATTTTGTTTTGTTTGAAATAACACAATCCGATTTTGGCGCATATCTCGTCTTTAGGCATGTCGTCTGCTTCCACGTCGGCTATTTCAAGAAAATGTTCTTCCGCGCTTTTAAAATCTTCAAGTTCAAGATACGCGTCTCCAAGCAATTTATGGATCTTGATTTTTAAAGGTTCAGGCAATGATTTGATTGCAAGCAGAAGTTTTAACTCGGTCGCGCACTTCTGATATTTTTTTTGTTTGTAATAAGAATTGGCTTCGTAAAATTTTATCGTAAAATACCGATTGTCGTCAGTTAAAGCGAGAGAAGAAGAAATTCTTATTATCTCGTCAAACTTATCCTGCGTAAAATACGCGTATATTGTTTTTTCGAGGACGTCGAGATTTGTTTTATTATTTTTAAGGGCAAAATTTTCATATGTGAAAATAATATCTTTGTATCGCCCTGATTTGAAAAAAGAATTTACCGCAGGCGGAATAAAATTTTCATCCGCGTTTTTCGGATATTTTTTCAAACCGTCCATAAAATAATTAGAGGCTTCATTGTATTTGCCGCCGTTGTAATAAATCGCTCCTATTCTGAAAGGAATTTCATTTGCATATTCCGGCAAACCCGTAGATTCGATTTTAGTAAGATATTCGATTGTTTTTTCAATATTGCCGGTATTGTAAAAACATTGAGAAATTTTTAATAAAATATAATTTAAATAATCGGGTCTGCTTTGAAACCGTTCGAGTTCCGATAAAAATTTTATCGATTCGATAAAATTCTTTTTTGCAAAATATATTTCTCCCGCATAAAAATAAAAACGCTGCAAATCGAATTCTGAAAAACTTTTTTTTCCGTTCTCGGCAAAATTATATTTTCCCGATATTTCAAGAGCTTCGTCAAATTGTTTGCCGAGATAATATGATTTGAATAATTTGAACGCGGTTTCCAAAGTCTCTTTTTTTTTGAGCGATTCCGAGTATTTCGCGGCCGCTTTGCCGTAAGCTCCGATATTAAAATAACAATCGCCGGTATAAATTTCGGCTAATTTGAGATTCTCTTCGTTTTTTATTTTCTTGTTTTTGTTTGAGTTGGAAATTTGAATGAATTTATCAAAATAATTAATTGCGTTTTCAAATTCGTTTTTAAAATAATAACCTATTCCAAGATTGAAATAAACAAGGTCAAGATTATTATATTTCGGATAATTGACGCTTATTACGGAAAATTTAATAATCGCAGTATCGTATTGTTCAAGGGTTTGGTAACATTGACCAAGCCACAGATAAGCGTCCGGAAGGAGTTTGCTGCGAGGATATTTTACAATAAATTTTTCAAATTGCTCCGCGGACATTGCAGTATCCTGCGAATATAGTTTGACGCCAAAATCAAAATCGTCGTTTTCAGCGCCCGAACATAAAACCGAGAATAATATTAAATGAAAAAATATTGTAAAAAATATTTTGTTGATTCTCATAACTTAAATAAATATAACGTAGTTTGACAAAATAATTATTTCAAATTATATATATTCTATAAAGTTATTAAAAAAAAGCAACTTTTCATTGATGTTAATCACAAAAACTGCAATTTCACATAACCAGAAGTCAAATCAGCTAAGTCATTAAAAATAAATAAGAAA
>DAINAU010000083.1:0-19275 GCA_036733285.1 bacterium | reverse complement strand
CGTATATCTCTCCGAGTTCATTAACCGCAAACGGCTGGTTTCCCACTTTTATGGGATTATTATCCGTTCCCAATATTATTTGTCCCTGATGATTAGTTAAATATCCTTCGCTGTTCATAACAAAACTTCCGTCGCGAGTATATCTTTCGCCGCCGCGCGTCTGAACCGCAAACATACCTTGACCAAATAAAGCCATATCGAATCTGTTTTCAGTGAACTGCAAAGGACCTTGATTATGATCAACAACTATCGCGTCAACTGTAACGCCGGTTCCGAGCTTGCCTACTTGAGGTCTTAAATCTATTGAACCGCCCGTAGTCAACCATACGTTGTCTTTTAATCTTAATTCTAAATATTTGGGAAATTCTCTATATACAACATCGTCTTTTTTATAACCGGCTGTGTTGACGTTCGCAAGATTATTTGCGGTTACGTCAAGCGTGGCTTGATTGGCAAGCATTCCTGATGCGCTGGTGTAAATTCCTCTTAACATTTCTTTTCCCTTTAATAAATGTTGCAAGCATAATTCATAATTTGTTTTGAATATTTTTGTATTATGCTTTTAGAGGATTTTGAAACTATACACAAGAAGTGTTTTCCCTAAGTTTCTTAATCCCTTTTCCCTATGGACTTATATCGGCAGTTTATAAAAAAACATTAGAACTTTTTTTAAATATCTCAAAAAAAACATTTAACGCTATATTTTTCAACAGTTTATTTTTGGTTTTTTAAAGGAAATCGGGGAAATATTTTGACGTAAAATAATTATTTTCTGAATTCGCTCAAGTCATTTAGGATATTCAAAAAATAACTTCGTTTGATTTGCGATAAAATATCTTTTGTTTGAGTAATTTCATTATCCCGAAAATCTGTTAAAGTATTTTTAGACATATTATAATCAGAGGTCCCAACGGTTATTTTATATTTGTTTTCAATAAAAATTGCCGAATCAGCCCAGCCGCCGAGAACAAAATATTGTTTTTTATGAGGTTCAAACAGATTTTCTCCTTGAGCGTAAGACATAATATCATTCGAATCTCCGAGGGATTTCATAATTGTCGGCGCAATATCAAGGTGAGATGTAATATGCGAGTATTCCTTAGAATCATATCCGGGGAACCGCGCTACAAAAACGGTTTTAGTCTGATAATCGTTATATTTCTGGTTATGTCCGAAGTTTCCATATTCCCAGAATTCTTCGCCGTGGTCTCCGGTAACTATAACGATAGTATTGTCTAAAATTTTATTTTTATCAAGCGTCAGAAAAATTTCGTTTAAAAGATAATCGACATAGTATAAACTATTTTTATATCTGGCAAAGATTAAATCACGATTTTTTTCGGAATCTTCATCGAGATAGTTCACCGATTCGGAATAGGGTTTGAATTTCGCAAATTCTTCGGGAAAACTATAGGATTGATGGGACGAATCAAAAAATAAAAAACTGAAAAAGGGTTTGCCGCTTTTCCGGTTAGCAATCCAATTATTGAATTTATCAGTTAATTTTTTATCTCGCTCGCTTGGTTTTTTTCCGTTTAACGAATCTTCTATATAATCCTGAACGTTAGCAAAAACCGTTTTATTGAATTCGGGAAAAGTCAGTTTTGAACTTGACAAAATTTTGAAATCATAATTATATTTTTTTAAAGCGTCGATTAAAACGGGGGATTTTCTCGCGCTTAAAAACGAATGCCAGTAATTTGCGTATAATCCGTAAATCGCTCCGAATATGCCGAATCTGGTTGTGTTTCCGGAAGAATAATGATTTTTAAAAACAATATTTTTTTTTGAAAATTCATACAGATTAGGAGTTATATTTTTATCAAGCATATCAAATCGCAATGATTCTATGAATATAATTAATACGTTATAATTGACGGGAAACGAGTTAAATTGAAACCGCGGTTTAGGATAATCCAACGAATAATTTTTAGAATTAATAATTAAATTATCGTTTTTTTTGATATTGAATCCAAAATATTTAACTGCGGCTCTTTTAACCGTAAACTTCTGATATGCGGGAAAAATCCTTGAAATTTCCAATACTTCAATCTTGTTATACAAATCTCCATATGCGTAAATGAGTTTTTCCGTCAATAGTATCGCTAAAAATAAACCGAAAAAATATAAATAAAACTTTTTCTTGAAAAATTTAATGAAATCTATTTTTTTTATTATCAAATTTAAAACGGCGATTTCCATTATAAAAAAAATTACCGGAATAAAAAACATAAAAAATTTATTGATAAAATCCAGATGTATCGAATCCCAAATTCCCGGGGTTAATAGCGTCGTTAATACCAGTCCGTTAAAATGAAAATGATAAATTCTGTAAATATGATAATCCGTAAAAATAAAAATTTGAAGAAGAGTAAATAACGCCGGTATCGCTATTTTTATTATTTTAGGAAATGGAATTATTAGATTCAATAATAAACTTAAGATAAACGCCAATAAATTTAGAGAGATAAAATGGGTCAGCCAGACGGAATATTTGAAATAAATATTTAAAAATCCGGTCGAATCCGCAGAATTCAGTCCAAGGTATCTATACCCGATAATCAAGGCGGCGCAACAATTAAACGCAAAAAAAACAAACAAATACTTGACTTTCAGATTATCAAATTTAAACATTTGCATCTAAAAATTTTTTAAAAATGCCGATTATATACTCGCATTCTTTTTGTCCTAAATCCTGATGAACGCCAATATGAATGCCGTTGTTTCCGAGAAATTCGGAGTTTGGAAAATCTCCGTATTTATAATTTAAAAATTTAAAACCGGAACATTGCGTAGGCATTGATAAAAAAAGATTTCGGGTGTCGATTTGATTTTTTTCCAGAAACCCGACAAGTTGATTTCTTGAAAAAGGCGCGTCCTGAGACACAATCACAGGCAACGCGTGAGGCCCTATTTCTTCATAATCGTTTTTTGCAAAAGTTGTCAGATACGGCTCAAACCGTTTGAATTCGTTCATAAGATAATACAAATTTTTTCTGCGTTTGCTCAGTATCGAATCATAATGCTCTAATGAACCCAAACCGATGACCGCTTCCATTTCGTTCATTTTGGTTGAAAAACCTATTCTTTCAAATATAAATCTTATATCCTGCTTTTCGCTGTTATTGAATCTTTTTTCGCAATAGGCGCCCGACACGTTTAACACGCATGATTTGCATTTGCAAGCTCTGCCGTGACTTCTCAACGAACGCAGAATATCGGCAAACTCGAGGTTATTAGTCGCGACAATTCCGCCTTCGACGGTAGTTATTATATGCGCGACATATAAACTGTAAGCGGACATATCCCCTAAAACGCCTACGTTTTTTCCTTTATAAACCGCCCCGTGCGCTTCAGCCGCGTCCTCAATCACATACAAATTATGTTTTTTCGCTATTCTATTTATCGCGTCCATTTCCGCGGGTTTTCCCATTAAATGAACCGGCATTATGGCTCTCGTTTTTTCCGTGATTTTTTCTTCGATTTTTGAAACGTCAATATTTAAAGTGTCTTTTTCAACATCTACGAAAACCGGAATAAATCCCGCCTGCAGAACGGCGTTGCCGGTAGCCACAAAAGAAAGAGCCGGAGTAATAATTTCGTCGCCCCTGTTTGCGCCGTAATCGTATAAAACGGCAAGCGCCAGCGCGTCGGCGTCCGCGCCGCTGCTTAAAGCCACCGCTTCTTTCGCTCCAATTAATTCGGCAAACTTATTTTCAAATTCCCTAACGTATTTTCCATTAGACAGTCTGCCGGTTTCTAATATTTCGTTTAACAAACTTTTTGATTTTTCGGTTATAAAAATAGTTCCGAAATTAATTCTCATTTCATCCTCCGCTTTCGCCGTAATAAATAATCTGACTTCCAAGAGATTCAAATTTAAAAGGCGCAAATAATAATTTTTTTAATGCCGTTTTTAAACGTTCTTGTTTCTCCGGAGGCGCGAAAAAAAGTATGAATCCTCCGCCTCCCGCTCCAAGAATTTTTCCTCCTAAAGCTCCGTTTTTTTTCGCAACATTATAAATATCGTCTATAACTCCGTTTGATACTTTGCCCGATAAACTTTTTTTTAGCTTCCAGCTTTCGTCCAACAATTTGCCGAAATCATTTAATCTTGGTTTATCGGCGTTTAAAATATCGCAAGCTTCTTCCACCATATAGCATAAAGAATTCAGTTCGCATTTTTTATCCGGTAAAAGCCGGATTTTTTCTTTTTCTATTTCAACCGCGTATCTTTGCAATCCTGTAAAAAAAAGCATAAGATGGTTTTCAAGGTCTTGTATTTTCCCGCGTCCGATAGTCATCGGTCTTACTTCGATTTGATGTTTGCCGGCAAATGTTATTTTATTCAACCCGCCATACGCCGCCGCCACCTGGTCCTGAGAACCCACGTCCTCTTTGATTAAATCCTGTTCAATATGAATAGCTTCAATCGCAAGTTTTTTCTTATCCACTATTTTACCTTTAAGCGCGTATAACGTTTTTAAAAGCCCTACGGTAAAAGAAGAACTTGATCCCAATCCCGAACGAGCCGGAAGATCTCCGTCGTGATGTATTTCAAGCCCGGTTTTAATATTCAAAAACTTCATAGTTTCTCTAACAGCCGGATGATTAATATCGCTGATTTTTTTTATAAGTTCTGTTTTTGAATATACTATCCTGTGTTTATGCTCGAAAAAAGGAGGAAGTTTCCTGCAGGTTATATACGAATATTTATCGATTGTAGTCGATAATACCGCTCCTTTGTTGTCGTTATACCAGCAAGGTAAATCTGTTCCGCCTCCAAAAAATGAAACGCGAAACGGAGTTCTCGTAATTATCATTTGATTTCCTTTTAACTATTTTTCCGGAGTCTTTTAATATGCCAATTAATTGTCCGCTTTAATCCGGATTCCAGCGAATATTGTGGCGACCATCCCATATTTTTAATTTTAGTCGCGTCGAGTAATTTTATAGGCATTCCGTCCGGTTTAGTCTTATCAAAAATTAATTTCCCTTTATAATTATAAATGCCTGCGATTAATCCGGCGAGTTTTTTTATCGAATATCCGGCGCCGGAACCCGCGTTTATTTCATCGCATTTTACGTTATTTTTAATCAAAAAATTTATCGCGCCAGCGAAGTCTTCCGCATATAAAAAATCGCGTATCGGCTTTCCGCTTCCCCATATAATTATTTCATTTTGTTTTTTTAGTTTGGCTTCGTAAAACCTCGATATTAAAGAACCGATTACATGCGCGGTTTCTCCGTCTATGTCGTCTCTTTCTCCATATAAGTTTGCCGGAATCAACGTGATATATTCGGTTTTATATTGTTTATTTAAAGATTTGCATAACTGCCAGCCGGATATTTTCGCAATAGAATACGCAGTGTTTGTTTCTTCAAGAAGTCCTGATAACAAATCGCCTTCTTTAAGTTTTCTTGCGAATGTTTTTGGATACATGCAAGAACTTCCTATAAAAATTAATTTTTTTATATTATTTTGAAAAGCCGATAAGATTATATTTCTTTGAACCTCGAGATTTTTTATCATCAGTTCCGCCGGACGCTCGATATTCATCTTGATTCCGCCGGCAAACGGAACGTTTAAAATTATTAAATCAGGTTTATTCTCTTTTAAAAATTTATTTGTCAGACCGTAGTTCTCGCAATCTAATTCTTCATCAAGAACCGTAAAATTTTTTTTTAGTTTTTTTTTTATAAAAAAACCGGGAAAACTATTTGAATACGTAACTAATATTTTCATAAAACGCCGTTTAAAATCTTTATAATGGAATCTGCGTCAAGACCGTATTTTTTATGAAGATAATCTCGACCGCCTATATCAAAAACATACTTATCCTTAAATCCGAGATTTCTGATTTCAATTTTAAGATTATTCTCCAATACGATATTATTAATCAAAGAATCCAAGCCGCCGGCGTTTATAAAACCTTCTTCCAAAGTAATTACCGCTTTATAATTTTTTAGGGTATCGGCTAAAGCGCAGGAATCCAAGCCGTTTAAAAGAAACAAATCGACGACTCCGATTTTAGCGTCTGATTTTTCAGCGGTTTTTAAAGCCGTATGAGTCATATAACCGGTTGAAACCAAGCATATATCTTCTCCTTTAATCAGCTCAAAAAAACCTCTTAAAATATCGACGTTGTCGTTTGCAGCGTAAATATTTTTTAAAGGTTTTCCATCCATTCTTATATATTTAGGAGTTTTATTATTAATCGCAAATTCCGTTAATTTTGCCGCTAAAATAGAATCGCTCGGAGAAAACGTCATAATATTCGGCAATAACCGCATTATAGATATGTCTTCAAGGCAATGATGGGTAGGACCTGAAACGTCATAACTGAGTCCAGCGCCTACGCCGAGTAAATTGATATTCAATTTTTTTAATTGTCCGAGAACCGATACATTATTTCTTATTGATTCAAAAGCGCGCATTGTTAAAAAAGGAGCGATGGCATACGAAAAAACAATAAAATTCTCAAATGCGAATCCCGCCGATATATTTATCAAATTTTGTTCGGCTATTCCAACGTTTATAAATCTATCGGGAAAATCTCTTCTAACGAGGTCTAAAGCCGGAGCCCCGAAATCCGCTGATAAAAAAACAATTTTCGCGTTTGTTTTCATACGATCGTATATTCCGGATATAACCGCGTCTCTCATTCTGACGCCAGTGTTTTTTTTGTCCATTATAACTCCTTAATAATCCTTTCCGTTTCTTCGCCGTTTAATGATTTAATGTGACAAATCGGATCGTCTTCAAGAGATTTTATTCCTTTGCCTTTAATTGTGTCAGCAATAATAACTTTAGGTTTTGAATCGTTGTCATTTTTTGAATCTTTTAACGATTTGTATAGATTTTCTATATTATGCCCGTCGACTCTGACTGTTTTCCATCTGAACGAATTGAATTTTTCTTCAAGCGGTTCAAGGTCTATAATATCTTTACAATAACCAAGCATACATTTTTTATTCAAATCAATTATTAAAATCAAGTTTGAAAGTTTATGATGACCGGCAAACATAACGGCTTCCCAAACCGAGCCTTCAAAAAGCTCTCCGTCTCCGAGCAGCGCGAATGTTTTTGATTCGGATTTGGAAATCTGCAAAGCCCTCGCTATTCCGCAGGCTACTCCCAACCCATGACCGAGAGAACCGTTGACCGTTTCAAAACCGGGAATATTGCAATCCGGAATACCTCCGAGTATAGACGATTCTCCGCAAATATTCAATAATTCTGATTTATCAAAAAAACCTAAATCTGCAAGAATCGGATAGAGCGAAATCGCGCCGTGTCCTTTGCTTATTATAAATCTGTCGCGTTCGGAAAAACCGGCGTTTTTCGGATCAAATTTTAAAATTCCGCCGTAATACAAAGAAGCGAATATTTCCACGTCTGAAAACGACGACGCAATTCGCGTTTCAGGAGCTTTTGAATGGAGTTTCAAGGTTTCTTTTTTTACTTCGACAATTTTTTTTTTTAAATACTCGAAGAAATCTTTTTCTTTATTCATCAAACAGTTTCCTTTTCAATTTAATGCCAGTCATTTTTTTTATATGATTCAACGTTTTAATTCCAAAAATTTCAGTTACATGATTTAAGTAAGACGGCTCGGTAAAATATTTTATAAAAGATTCGTCTCTGAACCGCAAAACGTCTTTAGCCGTCAAAGTTTTGGTTGGCAAAGGTTTTGTCAAATATCCATGATGCGAATAACCCGCCCACGATTCTGGCAGAATTTCTTTTTGCTTTAAAGCGTCTTCGTAAAGTTTCGAACCCGGATAAGCCATAACCGTATAGAAATTCGCAAATTCGCAATTTAATTGAAGCGCCGTTTCCATTGTTTCTTTCATTGTATCCAAAGTATCGTCAGGCAAACCAAACATATAGTTGCCGAAAGCGTATATTCCGTTGTCTTTTATCGCTTTTACTATGTCGAAAATATTTCCATTTATTTTTTTATTAACATTTTTTCTAATCAATTGATTCCCCGATTCTATTCCGAGACAAATCCAGTTAATTCCGGCTTTTTTCATTTTGGAAAGAATACCAACGTCGATAGTGTCAATTCTTCCGTAGACCCAGATATTTAAATCATATTTTCTTTCGATTATTCTATCGCAGAAATCCTCAACCCGTTTTGCGTTTAAAACGAATAATTCATCAGCCAACCTGATGTTCTTAACTTTATATTTATTTGCTATTTCATCTATAAAAGAAATAATCTTTTCTATTGACCAGAAGCGGATTCCGGGTTTTCCAAATAGCGCGTTTATGCAACAATAACTGCACGAATAAGGACATCCCAAAGACGAATAAAGCGAAACATACGGGCTTCTGACGTCGGAAAAATCAGGAGTTTTGCTTTTTTCGAAATCTTGAAAACAATGCCAGTTATGAGCCCTGTAATTATTTATATCCGGCAGCAATTCCAATGAATACCGCGAAAATTCAGAATCTAAATCTTTTGCCGCTTCCGCAGATTTGTTATTTTCTATGCTTCCGTTTTTTTTATGCCATAAACCCGGAATTTCATTTATTTTTAATTTACCGGAAAAATAAAGCAATAATCCTTCTATTGTAAGACAGCCTTCGCCCCGAATTACATAATCAATATTTTCTTCAGAAAGAGTTCGTTCAGGAATAGCCGACGGATGCGTGCCTCCAAACGCCACCTGTAAATCCTTATTGAATTTTTTTAAATCGCCCGCTATTGTTCTTGCTGAAGGCATAGTCTGCGTGGAAGCCGAAGGATGATGACCGAAAACCAATACTACGATTAAATCCGGATTGTATTTTTTCGATAATAATTCCGGAGATTTTTCATCCCAGCCGTCAACGTTAGTATCGTATATCGAAGGATTGAAATCGCGGTTCTTCAGATATCCTGAAATCAAACACGCCCAAATAGGAATATCAATGGCTGAAAATTCGTTAGCGAGCGATTGATATACTTTTTTTTGACCGCCCGGATTTATAAATAATACGTTTCGATGCATTTCTTTATTGGAAATTTGTAAATTCAACGCGTTTGATTTTTAATATTCTAAAAGCTTTTATCAGTTCGATAATTCCCGATTCGAGAGTATGCGAAGGAATAAAACCGGCTTTTTCAATTTTATCATTGCTCACAATGTAGTCTCTTTTATCCGGGTCTTCGCCTATTTCCGCAACCGTAAAATAAAATTTTTTAACGTATTCCTTGATTTTTACGCATAATTCTTTTTTTGATAAATTGGCGGATGAAAGCCCTAAATTAAAAATATTGTTTTTCAAAGAAGAAAAATTTCTTATTCCGAAAACAAAAGCGTCCGCTACGTCTCTAACATGAATATAATTCCTTTTAGCGTCGGCTTCAAATAAAACCACAAAACCGTCGTTCACAGCGCGATAGACAAAATCATTGACTAATAAATCTATCCGCATCCTCGGCGAAGCTCCGAACACAGTAGCCAATCTGTATATGACGGCGTTTCCCGAATCTAAAATAATTTTTTCAGCTTCAATTTTCAATCTTCCGTAAAGGGAAATAGGATTTAACGGACTTTCTTCCGAGCAGTGTTTTCCTTTTTCGCCTATTCCGTAACCGCTGTTAGTGTTGGGATAAATCATTATTTGGTTCTGACTTCTGTATTTGATTATTAATTTCACCGCGTCGACAATCACTGATTGAGCTTCCCATTTATCGCTTGCGCATAAAGGGGCGCCGGTTAAACAAGCCAGCGGTATTATTATATCCGCGTTTTTGACGTTTGACTTTATTGTATTCTCGTCTCTTGCGTCGCCTCTTATAAATTCAAAATTATTATTGGCGCAGCAATCCAATAAAGCCGCTTGATTATAAATAAGATTATCTATTACGGTTACATTGCATCCTTCTTTAAGAAGAAGCGGAGTCAACACCGATCCTATATATCCGCCGCCTCCGGTTATTAATACTTTTTTATTTTTTAACGTCATATTTAAGATTACCCTCAAAAAATTTTTTTTTATTATGTTTCATATAACGGTAAAAGTCAATAAAAAAATAAATTGAGTTTTATTTTCTAATAAAAAACTTGCGGAAAATTTCAAATATTATAAAATGCAAACGTTAAAATTATTTATAATTTTAAATAATATTATCAAAGGAGAATTATTACAAATTGAATTATCTAAAAAATAAAAAAATTATCGTAACCGGCGGAAACGGTTTTCTTGGCAAAGTAATCTCGGAAAAATTGAAAGCTTTCACATCCGGTATTTTTGTTCCGCGCAGCGCGGATTATGACCTTACAAAAGAAAAATTTGTCCAAAAATTATTTAAAGATTTTCCGGCTGATATTGTAATTCATTTAGCGTCAAAGGTCGGAGGTATCGGAGCAAACAGAGCGCATCCCGGTTTATTTTTTTATGCTAATATGATGATGGGCGTTATGCTTATGGAATATGCCAGAATTAATAAAATCGAAAAATTCATCGCTATCGGAACTATCTGCGCTTATCCTAAATTTACGCCGGTTCCATTTCGAGAGGAAGATTTATGGACAGGGTATCCTGAAGAAACAAATGCTCCTTACGGTCTCGCAAAAAAAATGCTGTTAGTTCAGTCACAGTCTTACAGACAGGAATACGATTTTAATTCTATTTATCTGCTTCCGGTAAATCTATACGGTCCTGGCGATAATTTTGATCCTTCTTCTTCTCATGTTATTCCCGCGTTAATCAAAAAATTTTGCGAGGCAAAAAAAAATAATGATAAGCAGGTCGTTGTCTGGGGAGACGGAAGCGCAAGCCGTGAATTTCTTTACGTCGACGACGCTGCTGAAGCTGTCATTCTCGCTTCAAATATTTATAACGGCGCCGAACCGGTGAACATCGGCGTAGGACGCGAAATATCCATAAAAAAATTAGTGGAGACAATTAAAGAACTTACCGGATTTTCAGGAAAAATAGTATGGGATAAAACCAAACCAAACGGTCAGCCGAGACGCTGCTTGGACGTAAAAAAAGCTAAGGAATATTTTGGTTTTGAAGCAAAAACTGATTTTGAAGAAGGTCTGAAAAAAACTATCGAATGGTTTGAAAACAACTATAAAAATATAGACGCTTGACTAAAATAAAAAAAAGAAAATATTATGAGTTTAAGTTCAATTACAATTTACATTCTTATTGACAATATTTTAAATCAATGATATATTAAAAAAAATTTATAAAATCTGGTATTGCCAAAAAATATTTTAGCGGTTACTCGAAGGTATTCGGGACCAAGGGGCTGATGATTAATTTTTCATGACGTCAATTATTTCAATAGTAAATCAAAAAGGCGGCGTGGGTAAAACTACAACCGCTGTAAATTTATCTGCCGGTTTATCTATTTTAGGTAAAAAAGCGCTGTTAATTGATATTGACCCTCAGGGAAACGCGACGTCCGGACTTGGGATTGGAAAAGAAAAACTTGTGAACAGTATATATAATGTATTTATAGACGATACTCCGGTTGAAAATACAATAAGAAACACTGGAATAGAAAATCTGCATATGATTCCGGCAAACAATGATTTAATAGGAGCAAACGTAGAGCTTCACAATATTGAAAACAAAGAAAAAATACTGCGCAATAAACTCGAAAAAGCAAGATATAAATACGATTACATTTTAATAGATTGTCCCCCGTCGCTTGGGTATCTGACTTTGAACGCATTAGTTGCTTCCGACTCTGTTTTAATACCGTTGCAATGCGAATTTTTCGCAATGGAAGGATTGGCGCAACTGATAAACACATTTAATCTTGTAAAAAGCAGACTAAATAATTCGCTGATTATCGAGGGGATTCTTCTGACGATGTTCGACGGTTCGGCTCATATTTCAACCGAAGTAGAAAAAGAGGTAAGAACTCATTTTACAGATAAAGTTTTTAAAACCTCTATTCCGAGAGATACCAAACTCACGGAATCTCCAAGTTTTGGAAAACCTATAATGTTATACGATATTATTTCAAAAAGTTCAACCGCTTATATGCTTCTCGGCAAGGAGGTTTTATTGTCAAATGCAAAAACAAACGTTAGGTAAAGGATTAAACGCCCTGATTCCTGAAAATTCAAAAATGACGAACGCATCGGACGACAACAGCGTTTTAAAAACAATAAATATTGATAAAATAATTCCGAATATGTATCAGCCGCGGAAAACTTTCGACGAAGCCAAAATTCAAGAACTTGCCGATTCAATAAAATCAAAAGGAATACTTAATCCGATTATCGTCAGGGAAGAAGGCGGCGACAGATTTCAGATTATTGCGGGCGAACGCAGATGGAGAGCCGCAAAAATAGCGGGAATAGAAAATGTTCCGGTAATTGTTCAGAAAGTCGATAATAAAGAAATGCTTGAATTATCGATTATTGAAAATATTCAAAGAGACGATTTGAATTCAATCGAGGAAGCCGAAGCCTATCAGGCGTTGTTAAAAGAGTTTAATTTGACTCACGAGGAAATTTCTCTTAAAGTCGGCAAAAGCAGAACTTCAATAACTAATTCGCTTCGATTATTGAAATTGCCGTATGAAATCAAGGACGGATTAAGAAAAAATTTAATATCTATGGGACATGCCAGAACAATATTAGGATTATCCAGCGAAGGCGATATGTTGAGATTGTATAATACTGTCGTCAACGAAGGCATATCTGTAAGAGAAACAGAACGGTTGGTAAAAAAATTATTAAAACAAACCGAAGACGATGAAAACGACGACGGAGTTTCAAAAGCCCCTATAAAATCCAAAGTTACTGTGGAAATAAGGATGATGGAAGAAGAATTAATGGAATATCTTGGAACCAAAGTTAATATTAAGGATAAAAAACACAGAGGAAAAATAATAATCGAGTATTATAGTTTAGACGATTTTGAAAGGATTCTTGATAAAATAAAAAATGAGACCAGCTAATGTTTTCAACGTTTTGCCGGGAGTAAAATTAGCAAAACCCGTATATAATTCTGAAGCGAATATTTTACTTGATAAAAACTGCGTTCTTACGGAAAAGTATATCGAAAGAATAAAAAATATTGGAGTGAGAACGATTTTTATCGAAGACGATATATCGGATGGAATCTATATAAACGACGTCATAAACGAAGAAAACAGAGTCGAAGCGGTTAAATTCATAAGAAAACTTTTGAAATTTTGCGAAGCGATAAAAGAATACAACAAAATAAAACTTGATATTGATTATCTTTTTGTTATTGTGAAAAATCTCGTAGAAGATTTGTGGCATAACAGAAATAAGGTTTTTACTCCTTCGATTGACGTAAAAAATGCGGAAAATTATACCGCGGCTCATTCCGTCAATACCGCGATTATTTCTATGGTCATAGGAATAGGCCTTCAATGGTCAAAAGAAGACATAATCGAACTCGGAATGGGAGCTATACTTCATGACGTCGGAAAAACCAAAATTCCGAATTCAATCCTTGATAAGCCGGGCAGATTGACAAACGAAGAATACGATATAATAAAAACCCACTCTGAATTCGGATATAAAATCCTAAAAAACATTCAAAACGTTTCCGAAGATGTTTTAAAGGTAAGCTGGCAGCATCATGAAAAAGTGAACGGTCAAGGTTACCCGCTCGGACTAAAAGAAAAAGAAATAATTGAGAATGCAAAAATAGTGGCGCTTGCTGATGTGTTTGACGCCTTAACTTCAGACAGAGTTTATAAAAATAGAATGCCTTCAGATATGGCTATTAAAATAATACTTGGAGCGGCAGGCTCCCATTTCAGCTCGATTTACACTTCTGTTTTTGACAATTACGCTCAAATGTATCCGCCCGGCTCAATCGTTCAATTAACCAACGGAATGTTCGGGATAGTATTGAATTATAAGAATAAGGCAAATTATAAAATCAGAATTTTCACAGATGAAAATAAAAGCAGACTAAACTCTTTCGATATAATAGATATGAGTAAAGAAAAAAAATTAAAAGTGATAAAAACTCTCGACGATACGCCCCCGGAATATCAAAAAAATTAAGATTTCAAGGAATTTTTTTTAAATCAATAATATTGCGCTTTTTATCATTTAACCCAATGAAATTCGGCTTAGGTTAATTCGCAGGGAAAACAATATGCGATTTTTTATATTTCATTGACCGGTTCGCAAATTGTTGCTTCGCAAATTGTTGCTTCGCAAATTGCCTCTTATTAAAGAAGCGAATACTCCGGCAAAACTTAAGAACGCGAATATTCCGAATACAATTCGCACGCTGGCGATAAACAAATTCAAATTATTCCATGTTATTTTAACTTCGCCGATTAAAATTGTAAAAACCAAAATCACTATTCCCATACTGAACATTTGACCTGTTACTCTCGCTGCGCTGACGGTTCCGGAAGCTATCCCGTAATATTTTGAATCAACAGAACTCATCACCGCGTTAGTGTTAGGCGAAGAAAAAAAACCTATTCCCATACCAACAACCGCAAGATAAAACGATACGATATAAACGCCTGTAGCGCCGGTTATAAACGAGAATAAAAAAAGGCCTGTAAAAGTTAAAAACATTCCCAAAGAAGCAAGGATTCTCGGTTCGATTCTGTCCGATAATCTTCCGGCGAACGGAGAAATAATAAATTGCATCGCCGGCATACATATTAAGATAATACCCGCCGATTTTGGCGAATAATCTTTAGCGTATTGCAGATAAAGACTAACAAGTAAACTAACGGCATATGTGGCGCTGTAATTAATAAAAGCTGTCAGATTGGAAAATATAAAAACTTTATTGTTCATAAAAAGACGAAAATCAAATATCGGATGTTCTGTTTTTTTTTCCCACCATACAAAAACAGTTAAAAAAACAATTCCTATAAAAACAATTACGCATCCTTTAACTTCGGTAAGTTTTGAAAACCCAAACAGAAGCATAGACAATCCCGACGTATAAAACACAAAACCCTTGACGTCGAATTTTTCGGAATTTATTTCTATATCGTCGTTTTTAAATTTAAAAAAACACAAAATCAGCAAAAAAAAACTGAAACCAGCATTAATCAAAAATATTGAACGCCAACCCAAATGTTCGGTCAATAATCCGCCTATAAACGGTCCCAAAGAAAGCCCGAAATAAACGACGCCCACATTAATTCCTATCGCTTTCCCGCGTTCGCCCGCAGGAAAAGACGAAATCAAAATCGCAGACATTGTTCCAAACATCATAGCGGCTCCGATTCCCTGAAATAATCTGAAAACAATCAAGGGATAAATAGAATTTGCTATTCCGCATAAAAATGAAAAAACCGTATACGCCGCGACGCCTATTCCGAACACTTTTTTTCTGCCGTAAATATCTCCTAATCTTCCGACTGGAAGCAATAAAACCGAAGAAGAAAGCAGATAAACCGTTACAATCCAGTTCATTAATATCGCGTCGATATTAAATTCTTTTCCTATGACCGGCAAAGCTACGTTTATCGAAGATATTATCATTGGAGTCAAAAACGCGCTTATTGAAGTTATTAATAAAATTATATTTTTATCTGATTTTACGGAAGGTTGCATAATTATTACTTATCCAAAAATAATCCGGAGGTTTTAAAACCCGAATGGTTTCAAAACTCTTGGAAAAGCGTTGTGAACATATGATATGATAATTCCGTAATTTACAACCGGAATCTTTTGAAGTTTCAGCAAGTCCATTCTTGTTTCCATCTCTTTCTGATTGAGCATACAGCCTCCGCAATGAATTCCGAGTTTATAATTTTTCAAATTTTTCGGAGGCTCTTTTCCGGAAAAAAAATCGAATTGCAATTTTTTCCCCGTGAAATTTGAAAGCCATCTCGGAATCTTGACTCTTCCTAAATCGTCGGCTTGCTGATGATGCGAGCAAGCTTCAATTATTATTATCTTGTCATTGTCTTTTAATTTTTCAAGAGCCGATAATCCGGAGATTAAATAATCCAAATCTCCTTTATATCTCGCAAACAAAACGCTGAATGTCGTTAGCGGAACCGATTCAGGAACATCTGCCGCCACTTTCATTATAGCCTGAGAATCGGTTATGACAAGTTTAGGCGGATTTTTCAAGTTATCGAGCGCGTATCTTAATTCTCGTTCTTTTGACACAACCGCGACCGCGTCGGAATCCAGTATTTCTCTTATGGTTTGAACCTGCGGCAGTATAAGACGTCCTTTTGGAGCGCTCAAATCAATAGGAACGACAAGAACTACTACGTCTCCTCCTTTTATCAAATCCGAAACTATAAACTTTTCTTTAATTTTCGGAAATACCGAACCCAACTTATCTTTGATTTCTGATATTCCTTTTTTCGTTGCGGACGAAACATAAAAAATAATTTTATCATTCAAATAATCCGGTATTGAGATTTTTTTTGAATTCAAATCAATTTTATTGATTACGCAAACAAACGGAATTTTTTTATTTCCAAGATATTCGACCGTTTTTTTTTCCCAATTTGAAAAACCTGTTTCCGCTGAAACGACAAGAAAAACAAAATTAGCCGAATTAATCGCGTCAAAAGTTTTTTCAACCCGAAGTTTTCCAAGTTTCCCTTTATCGTCAAGTCCGGCAGTATCGACTATTGTTACCGGACCAATAGGAAGTATTTCCATCGGTTTATAAACAGGGTCCGCAGTCGTACCCGGCGTATCTGAAACAATGGCTATATTCTGATTCGACAGCGCGTTTATAAAAGAAGATTTTCCCGCGTTTCTTCTTCCTATAATAATTATTTTAGGCCTGTTAGCCGATGGAGTTTCGCCAAGTCCGGTTTCCATAATATAATTCCTTTCCTTTTATTGTTCTGACAATTATTATTTCAGATTGAACGCCTCAATCAGAGCCGTATCATTAATCGCCAATCTATAATTTTATTTTATGATATTATTCTTCAAATTCTTCAAATCATTTTCAGACAATATTTTATATTTTTTTAAATATCCGAACGCGCTTAAATTCTTAATATTTTTTTTCTTTTTTTCAAAATCTTCCACAATCTTTTCCGTTTTTTTATAACCAAACACAGGCGCAAGCAGCGTAAAAACGCAATAACTCGAATCGACGTTCGTTTTAATTTTCTCAATATCCGGTTCGATAGGTTCAATTATCAGCTCGGAGGATTTAATATTAGACTGCGCCAAAAGTTTCAATTCCTTTATAATGCAATAAGCTATCAACGGCATATACGGATTCAATTGAAGATGTCCGGATGACGCCGCCGAACATAAAACCGAATCCAAACCGAAAACAAGCATTCCGGATTGTATAACATTTTCTATTGAAACCGGATTGATTTTTCCGGGCATAATTGTGGAGCCTTTTTGCAAAGGTTTAAGTTTTAATTCGGAAATCCCCGAATTCGGTCCGCACGATAAAAATCTTATGTCCGAACATAATTTTATCAAATTCGAGGCGTTCGTTCTCGCCAATCCGCTGACCTCTGCGAACACATCGCAATTTTGAGTTGAATCGATTAAATTTTCGCTTTTAACAAGATTGAGTCCGGTTAAATCGCGTAATAAATTTATTACGCCGTAAGCGTATTTTTGCGAAGCGTTCAATCCGGTTCCTACTGCGGTGCCTCCAAGATTTATAGTTCTAATTCTTTCCATACATTTATAAATGCGCCATCTGTCTCTGCCTATCGATTCAGCCCAAGCTCCGAATTGCTGTCCTAACGTCAAATAAACGGCGTCCTGCCATTCCGTCCTGCCCACGATAATAATATCTCTAAACGCGGATTCTTTTTCTTGTAATTGTTTCTGAAGAAGGGCGCAGGAACCTTCTAATTGTTTCAATAAACGCAGAACCGCGATTTTTACCGCGCTTGGAAACGCGTCGTTTGTGGATTGGCTCATATTCGCGTCGTCGAGCGGATCAATATTTTTGCCGAATTTAGTTTTCGCTATAAAAGATATAGTTTCGTTAACATTCATATTAAAAGAAGTGCCGGCTCCGCCGGACAAAGCGTCGAGAGAACAATACTTTTTTCTTGATTCTTCATCGGAGAGCAAAAAATCCGCCGCATTTATTATCGCATTTTTTTTTATCAGCGATAGATTTCCGGCGGCATGATTGGCAAGCGCCGCAGCTTTCTTTATTTCAAGCAAAGCCATCAATATTTCATCCGGCAATTTTTCTCCGGAATCAATAAAATTAACAAACGCTTTTTCTGTTTCTGAAAAAAATTTCATATTCAGTTGTATAAAGTTTCGCCGGTCAAATAGGATATTTTTTCTTTTGTTAAAATTTCTTTCAGATGATTGCCGTCTGCGGTTTCAATTATTAAGACTGCGTTTTTTTTATCTTCAATAACAAATCCGTAAGAGTCTTCGATATTTATCGAATATTTTGCAAGGATGGAAGAAATCTCGAACAAACCGCCGGGTTCGTCCTTTATCACAATGCCTATTATATCTCTCAAATAAGCGGTTATGCCTGCTTCTCTTAATTTTTGATAACAAAGTTCCGGTTTATTTACAAGAAGTTTAACCACGCCGAAATCGCCGGAAGACGATATTTTTATAGCTCGAATATTGATATTATTGTCTTTTAAAATTTTTGAAATACCGGCGAGTTTGCCGGGTTTATTTTCAGAAAACACAGATATTTGTTTTGTCATTTGAAAAAGCTCCGTTTATTTTTTTCTGTAGTCGATAATTCTTTTTGCTTTGCCTTCAGAAACAGGCAAACTTTTATATTCGTGCAACTCAATTTTAGGACTAATCCATATTTCGTCTTTCATGCGATTTCCGATTTTTTTCTGAATAGCCGCGAGGTCGTCTATATTTCCCGTGAACGAATCGGGATTAATCTCGATTTTAATCAACATTTTATCAATCATATTTTCATTTGAAAGTTCAATTAAATAGTTATTCCCGACTTCTTTTGTTTCCATAATAATTTTTTCAATCTGCATCGGAAACACGTTAACGCCTTTAAAAATGAACATATCGTCGGTTCTTCCTTTAATTCTATCTATTCGCAAATGAGTTCTTCCGCAAGCGCATTTTTGTTTTGATTCGACAAGTCGCGTAATATCCCTTGTTCTATATCTAAACAAAGGGGACGCCTTGCGGTTTAAAACAGTTAAAACCAATTCGCCTTCTTCTCCTTCTTTAACGGGTTCGAGCGTTTCAGGATTTATGATTTCAACTATATAATTGTCCTCCCAAATATGAATTCCGCATTTTTTTTCGCATTCAAAACCTACGCCGGGTCCGTTCATTTCAGATAACCCGTAACAATTATAGGCTTCAACCCCGTATAAGTCTTCT
>DAINAU010000082.1:0-19403 GCA_036733285.1 bacterium | reverse complement strand
GCGGCTTTTTTTCAATATGGTATCAGATTCGTTCCCCTGACTTCGGGTTGTCTGACCTTGGTTTCAGCGCTTTTTTCAAAATCCAATTGCAGTTTTTGAGATAAAATATTATATAAAATTTTTGGAGGATCGCAAAATGATAAAAAATATTAAAACCATTTGGTTTATTGTTATAATCGCCCTTTCATATCTGTCGTTAAACGGATGCGGCGGCGGAAACGGTTCACATTCGAATTTGAACAATTCGGTTCAATTTACCGGAACTGTCGATTTCACAAGCGGAATTTCAGGAGCGCCCGTATATTCAATTCAAAATTCCGCGTCAAAAAAATACGCCGTCAATGTGAACGCCGGAACGGTTTTAGCCTTTAATATATCTACGGGCGACTCGTATTCCGCAGTTTTGAACGGTTCTGATTTTTCAATCTCAATACCCGCTGGAGGCTATGAATTTTTTGCGCGAAGCTTGAATAATAAAACTATGCGTATGATTAAATCAAGCGTATGCCAAACAGATAAATCAGGAACAATTAACCTGAAATCAACTACCGTAGCTTATATGATTTATAATTCTAAAGTCAATAACGGTCAGGTCAAAGCGTTAAATGAGATTTCTAATTTAGCTCTTATACAGAGAGAAGCCGAAACCGCTTACGACAGCGCTTTGATTTTTTTAAAAGCCGATATAAACGATACGGCTACAGCCTCTTATTCGCAAAGACAAACAGCTATGTTAGCTCTTTCAATTAAAAAATCGGTTATTGAAAAAATCAACGGCGATACGGATTTAACCTGCGATACGACGATAACCGACGCTGATATTTCCGGAAAATTTCAAACTGTAATAAATGAAATATTGAACAACGATATGTCATGCTCTATAACATTGGGCGTGGGTCTGCAATTCAGCGCCGGAGATTCTTCGGCTAACGTTATTGTATTATCCGCTTTATACGACGCCGTTTCTCAAACCGCTAAAGAATATAATCTTACCAATAATCAAATACTGGTTTTAACGGCTCAGGGAAACGGTTACAGCGGAGACCAATTTTCAATTTATTCGGCTTCGAATTTCGAAACGCCTTCTTTAGACGTTTATTCGGACGCGTATGATTTTACCGACGACAATATTATAAAATCTTACGGCGGTAAAATTTACATAGTTAACAGAACGCTTTCAAAAGTATTGGTAATAAACGGAACGACTATGAAAATCGAGAAAGAGTATAAGTTCGCGCAAGGTTCAAATCCTCACGATATTGCTTTTATTAATTCTTCAAAAGCGTATGTTACATTTTACAATTCCAATATTATAGGAATCTTTAATCCCGCTAACGGAGCCGAACTCGGGACTATTGATATTTCCGGTTTTGACGCCCTTAAAGACGGTTCCGCCGAAGCCGACCAATTGCAGATTGTCGGTTCAAAAGTTTTTGTGACTTTACAGAATATAAGTTATTCCGGCGGTTGGGCGACCGCGACTGAAAACGCTAAAATTTTAGTTATTAATTCCGCAACCGATTCTGTTACCGATACTATATCAATACATGGTTTAACAAATCCTTATGAAAATAAAGATTATTGCGAAGCTACAGGCAAACTCTATTTTGCTTTTACCGGCGACTGGTGGGGGAGTCCGGCAACCGGTATTCTCGAAGTCGACAGCTCTTCGCATCAGACCCGCGTTTTATGTCTTGGAGGCTCGTCGAATGAAGACACAATTGTTAATGGAGCGTTCACAGGCGTTAAAGTCGTTTCTGAAGATACAGGATACTGCATTTATGCCGGAACATGGCCTAATTATTACATTGGGTCGTTTAATCCGAAAACCGGCGTTTTCTATAATAAAGAATTGTTAACCGGCTCGTTTTGGGGAGATTTGATTAAAGACGGCGCGAATAACGTTTATGCCGTAAACAGAGATTCCAATTATACGGCTTCAGGTCTTTATAAAATATTTCCAAACTCAATCTGCAATTTCAGCGGTTTAAACAGAACCGGTTCGGTTAAAAAAAATCCTATAGGAGCGGCTTTATTTGAAAACTGATATTTGCGGAGATGTTTAATTAACCCGAAAATTGCGGCGCAATACCGAACATACGTCGAATTTACCGAATAGAATTGGTTCGTTATAGCGACGCGGTTTTTGGGGAATCAAAATTTTTGCGGGGACAAATTATTTATGAAAAAAATGTTTTTAATCTTTTTATGTTTTCTATTTCAAAATAATTATTTGCATTGTTACGATTTGGGAACCATAGTCGTTTCGGCGTCAAAAATCGCGGAAGAAAATTTTGAGAATAAAACCGAAAGTTTTTCAAGCGTCGATATTATCACAAAAGAGCAAATAAAAGAAAAAACCGTTTCCTTATTCGAGTTGCTTGAAAATATTCCGGGTATTCAAACAAAAAAATACGGCGGTTTTGACGATTATGCGGAAATTTCAATCAGAGGTTCGTCGTCTGAACAAGTGTCCGTTTTAATCGATGGCATACCAATAAACAATCCGCTTGGCGGCGGCGCAAATATATCGTCGATTCCTTTGAGTTCAATAGAAAAAATCGAAACGTATAGAGGCGGAGCCCCGTTTTCTCTCGGCGCTCAGGCAATCGGCGGAATTATCAACATAAAGACTTTGTCCCCAAAAAAAGACGGTTTTGACGTTTCGGTTTCGGCGGGAAGTTTCGGTTTTAAAAATGCAGGATTTTCTTATTGCGCAAATAAAAAAAATTTCTCCGTTATAACTGATTTTCAGTATTCCGAAGCCGACAACGATTTTAAATACGTCAACGATAACTCAACGCATCTGATTAAAGAAGACGATTTTACCGAAACCAGAAAAAACAATTATTTTAAAAAATTTTCCGCATTCGCAAAACTGGATTATCTGTTTTCGGATATTTATTCCTTTAAAACCGCCGTTTCCGGAGCTTATGAAAAAAAAGGATTGAGCGGAGTTTTTTACAACGCTTCTGAATCGGCAAAATTAAACAACTCCGATTATTTGATTCAATCTTCCGTTTTACGGAAAAAATTTTTTTCTATGCCCGGTTCTATGGAATTTTCTTTTTATTATAAAAACAACGCGGAAAATTTTTTCGATCCAAACCGTGAAATAGGTTGGGCAAAACGCGATACGAACGATAAAACAAATCGGTTCGGCTCGTCGGTCTCGACTGAGTTCTATCTGTCTGAAAACTCGAAAAGCAGTTTGAGCGCGTATTATAATAAAGTTAAATTTTCTCCGGAAGATAATTTCGGCAACAATCAATTCATGTCTCAGAAACGCGATGAAATAAAGGTTTCCGCCGAACATTTGATTTTATTGCTTTCGGAAAAACTCAGGATTTCTTCAGGCGCAATGATTGAACGATTTGAAAATCAGACAAACGGCGGTAAAAAATATGCGTTCGCTAAAAATCCGGAAGTATTGAAAAAAAACTATTTCAGCAAACAGTTCGGATTGAATTATAAAATAAACAAAAAATTTTCTGTCAAATCATCCGCCGGTTCGTTTTACAGAATTCCGAATATGTTTGAATTATTCGGCGATAAAGGTTACACTGTCGGAAATTCAGGATTGAAACCCGAAAAAAGTTTTAATCTCGACGCGGGCGCCGTTGGTATTTTTAAATTTGAAAATATCAATGTCTCCGCCGAAATCATCGGTTTTTACCGCTCTGTAAAAAATCTTATTCAATGGCTGAATTATTCGACTCAAATTATGTTTCCCGACAATATCGGAAAAGCCGATTTACGCGGCATAGAATCAAACCTAAACATTTCGTATAAATCTTTTTATTACAAAAATTCTTCGACAATTCTAAAAACAAAAAACAAAGAAAAAGCCGTCCGCGATTTAAACCGCAGACTTCCGGCAAAACCCGAATACGACGTTTTTAACGAACTCGGTTTTTACTCCAAACAACTCGGATTAAAGCTTTATGTTCAATATAATTATACCGGCGAATCTTATAAAGACATAGACAATAAGTTTAAAAACGAATCAAAGGAATTTGCGAATGCTGGCGTTTCATATTCTTATAAAAACGCCGCGTTCAATATAGAAATAAAAAATCTGACCGACGAAATGAATCAGGACGTCTACGGATTTCCTTTGCCGGGCAGATCATATTACGCAAAAATAAATTACAGGTTTTAAAAATGATGAAGAAAACTTTACAGTTCAAATTTTTAATTATTATTAGCGTCGCTCTGTTTTTTTCCGGCTGTTCAGGTAATTCCAACACGGAATTTTCAAACGATAAAAAATCTGAAAACATTATCTCGAATAAAATTCATAACAACATAATTTCGCTTGCTCCGAGTTTGACTGAAATACTATATATTCTCAACGCGGACTCGCAAATCGCCGGAGTGACTGAATTCTGCATATATCCGGAAGCGGCTAAAAATAAACCTAAAATCGGCGGTTATATGAATATTAATTACGAACAGCTTATAAAATTAAAACCCGATTTAATACTCGCTATGCAGGTTCATAGTGAAAATTTCAAAAAATTCGAGCGGTTAAATATTCGGTATGAAACGTTTTCAGATAAAACGGTTCGCGATATCAGAACAAGCATAGAAAAAATTTCAAAACTTGTCGGCAAAGAAAAAGAATGTTACGAATTTTTAAAAATATTCGACGCTGAATTTTCCGCTAAAATTAAAACGGAAAATAAATTAAAACCTAAAGTTTTAGTAATCGTCGGCAGAGAATTCGGTCGTTTGAAAAACGCGGTTTGCGCCGGAAGAAAATCGTTTTATAACGATTTGATAAATTTTGCCGGCGGTATTAACGCGGCTCCGGAATCGGGTATGGAATATAATTCTCTGAACTCAGAAAGCATAATAAGTATGAATCCCGATATTATTATTGAAATATACGCTCCGCATTCGGGTATGATTGCGTATAAAAACGAAGAGCTCCTGCGTAAAGACTGGAACATTTTTAAAAATGTGAACGCTGTAAAAAAAGGACGAGTTCACTATATTATTAACGATTACGCCACTTTGCCCGGTCCAAGAATTTATTTGTTATACAAAGATATAAAAAAAATAATGGGATATAATATAATGACAAAAACGCGCGATTCTGACAAGCGCCCAATTTCAAGAAATGTCATATCGCAAATCAACTCATAAATTCTTCGATTGTATTTATTTCTCTTTCCGTAAGATTAAAAATTGAATAAACAAATTTATCGAGTTTGTCAATATTAATTTTATTTGATAATATTTTGCCATGAAAACCGCGAAACCATTGATGTTGCTCTTTTGCGATTAAAGGAATCGGCAATGATTCAATATGAGAACGCAACACTTTTTTTGAATGAAATTTTTTCCTGTAAATGTATGAGTATAGTTTTGAATTAAAAAGGCAAACGATAGTTTCAAAGGGATAACCGATTTGAGGAATAAATAAATTCGAACTGTTTAACAATAATCGGTTCCGGTTGTCCAACGCGCAGATTATTTTGTCTGAAATAAACCTGTATGCGATTTTTCTTTGTCTGTAATATTCTACCGGAGCAACTTGCTGATAAACATCAGGCGAAAATTTTATAAAACATTTCGGTTCGTTAAATTTAAAGGGTTCAATATCTTTGCCTCTAAAAACCGGTACGGAACCTTCAATAAATTTATCAGAAATATGAGCGGAATTATTTCCGGTTACTATTCCAAGCGCAAAAATCGATTTGCCTTTAAGATTTATGTTTTTATTCGAATAAATTTTGTTTAAAAGTTTAATATCGCAGCTATCCGCAGTCGACGGTATTATATAATCCGGAGCATGGATTTCCGAATAATCTATCTCCGAAACAGTTTTGTCCGGAAAAATTATCTTTATACTTTCGCTTTTAACCCCGGCATTCAATTCCAATCTTATTGATTCGGACATAACTCCGGAAAATGCGTTTCCAAGCAATTTAATTTTTATTTCGCATTTTTTTTCCATCAAAAATTTTCTTATGTTTTTGTGAGTTGATACGTTTAAAAATGAATGCGGCAAAAAAAATATCAGTCTGCCGTTTTCTTCAGATAAGCTGTTTATTGAATTATACAGAGCTATGCTGAACGATTCGGCAGTGTTTAAAAATGAATAAGATTTTAATATTTTTTCTTTTTCGGAGCTTGTAAATTTGCTTCCCCACGGAGGGTTTGTCGCGATATAGTCGAATTTTTTTTTACCCGCGCCGCAATCAATTGAATCCGGACTGCCGCAAACTTTTTCAAATAGAATATTATGTAACTCGATATTTGCCGCAATATCGGGATTCATAAAAAACATAGATAAATTAACTCTGCAAATTTTTAAAGCTAAAATATCAATATCGCGGGCGTAAATTAATTTTGTATTGCGCGCCGGCGTAAGTATTTTCATTAAAATTCCGCCGCTTCCGCAGCAGGGGTCCAATACGGTTTTATTATTCGGAACGCTTATGCCGTCAAGCAAACGGCGCGGCGTATAATAAGAGCCGGTTTTTGATTTTTCCGCTATACCTTGAACCGATTGATAAAAAGCTCCGATAAAATCGTCGTTAATATTTGGAATATCCAAATTATCAGAAAAACATCCGCATTGACTTATATCAAAATCACATTCCCTCATCCATTTACAAATAAAATATTCTAATGCTGTTGTCGGTTTTTCGTTCCAATCCGTCTTCAATAAAAAGACGGATTGAAGTTGAACTATCGACAATGCTAAAACGCTATGTTCGACTGAATACTTATATTTATTATGCAGCTTTATCGCTTCAAGCAATTGTTTCTTGCGATAATCGTTTTCAATACCTAAAAAACAAACGGATTTTTCATCGGTCTTCGAGCGGTTCGCCCGTTTTTTTAGCTTTATTGAAGACTGATTTAAAAACTCTTTAATTTGTTCAAATTCTTCAATCGAATAAGAATTATTATTTTGAGGCGCTGGTATAATTCCGGTTTTAATCCAATTATTTATCGTAGCAGTCGAAACATTAAATTCGTCCCGCAAATCTTCTTTTGTTTTTAATAAACTCATTTCAATTTTTTCTGAATTCCTTAAAGTCGCTTTTTATAAACCCTAAGCCGCATTCGCGGAAAAGCTATTAATCTTATCAAAAATATTTTTGCTGAAATTGCAAGAATTTTTTTGATAAGACACTAATTATGATATTAATTTTATTTAATTTGTCAATTACGCTTTTATTAAACCCAAAAACTTCAACGTAAATATTTGCGCATTAGAAAAAGCGCTTAACAATATTATTTTTTCTTACTTCCGGAGCTTTTTAAAAATCCAATTGCGGTTTTTGGGTTAAAGCGTTCGCAAGATGAAATTTATTTGTTGAATAAAAAAAATTTATGAGATATAATAAATAATAATTTTAATGAGATTACAAAAACAATGAAAAAAAATATATTTATCCCAAAAATTTTGTATAAAAAATGCCGCGATTTGCTTCAAATAATTCTTAATTCCAAATATCCGGCGGATAATGAAATGTCGGTATTTTTCAGAAAAAACAAAAACTGCGGAAAAAATGACAGAGGGTTCATAGCTGAAACAGTTTACGGGGTTTTAAGAAATTTCAAAGCCCTGAACCATATAATTGATAATATAGAGTTTAATATGAATCAACGCGCCGATTTATTAATAATTATTTATCTGATTAAATATGCCGGATTTGATATTAAAGAAATATTGAATATTTCCGGCGCAAAACTTGACGTTCAGCATACCGAAATAATCAAGAACTTTAAAATCGAATCTAAAGCTAAAAACGCTTATGAACGGATTTCATTGAAATACTCGGTTCCGGAATGGTTAGTGAAAACTGTCGAACTCGAATTCGATTTAAATGAAACGGAAAAAATATGCGAATCTCTAAACGCCGAAGCCAAACTGCATTTAAGAACAAATTTATCAAAGATTTCAAGATTTGATTTGAGCGGGATTCTTGAGAGCGAAGGAATTCATACAAAACCCGCCGGATACAGTCCTGCCGGATTAATAGCGGAAAAAAAAACAAATTTATTCGCGAATAAAAGTTTTCAAAACGGTTTGTTTGAAGTTCAAGACGAAGGCAGTCAATTGATTTCGTATTTGGCAGACCCGCGCCCCGGAGAAATAGTAGTCGACGGATGTTGCGGAGCCGGAGGCAAAACTTTGCATTTATCAGATTTGATGAAAAACAAAGGGATTTTATACGCTTTTGACATAAGCGGGAGCAGAATAGAAAATTTGCGAAAACGCGCTAAACGCGACGATTTTCATAATATAAGAACCGAAGTTTTAAGCGATGGAGGAAATCATAAATTATCAAGACTGAATGGAAAAGCGGATAGAGTTTTGATTGACGCTCCGTGTTCGGGATGCGGCGTGTTCCGTAGAAATCCGGACGCGAAACTCAGATTGAAAGAAAACGAAGCTAAAAAAATTTTTCCGGAAAAACAACTCTATTTACTTGACAAATATGCGCCGCTTGCGAAGAAAAACGGGGTGGTTGTATATTCGACTTGTTCAATCGTTCAATATGAAAACGAAGAAGTCGTTAAAAAATTTCTCGAGAGTCATAAAGAATTTGAATTGACTAACGCGTCGGAATTTTTGAAAAAATACGGGATAGAAATAAATATGAAAAACGATTTTTTGAAATTATACCCTCATTTGCATTTTACCGACGGTTTTTTTGCCGCCCGCTTGAGAAAAATCAAATAATCAATCCGCAAGTTTCCGCAAAAAAATTTCAAAAACCGTCTCGTTAAAAAAACCGTCTCTGCTTTTTTGATAAGCGTCTAATTCTATGAGATATTTAAGAAAGGTTTTTAATTTTATCAAATCGTATTTCTGGAACATTGTTTTAAACTTAAATTTTTCATAAAAATTAATTTTCACTTTGTATTTTTGAATTAGTATGGCGCAAATCTGTTCGAGCTGGGCGTCTCCTATATATTTCATTTTCGATGCTGTTTCGCTGAAATAAACAAGCTTGTTGAATTTATCGATTATATTAAACAATATAACCGCAAGCGGTATTTTTTTATTAAGCAAATCTCTGAATTGCAAAACTGATTTTTCGTATTGGTTAAGCATAATATTATCGATTAGATTGAAAATATTATCTTCGTCGTAATTTTGAACCGCTTTATTTATCGCGGTTATAGTTATTTCTTTTTCGTCAAGACTATACAGAAACAATTTATCCAGTTCGGCTTTGGCTATGTTTTTTTTTTCATTGGACAACGCGAATAATTTTTTTGCCGCCTGAATATCGATTGTTTTTCCGTTTTTTTCGGCGTATTCTTTAATCCATTCTATGGCGTTTCCTTCTTTAATTCTAATCACGCTTGAGTTTATCATAGTTTTGTATATGAACTCCGAAGAATTCTTTTCTGAAATATATGGATTGGTCAATAAAATATAATTTTCCGGCTGGGGATCCGAAATCAGTTTTATGAAAGCGGCAATTAATTTAGAATCTCTTTTTTGTTTTGAATCGTTTAAATTTTTTATGACAAATAATCGTTTTTCTCCGAATAGAGGGACGTTGCAATAATCGGTTATAAAAACGTTCAAATCCATTTCAGGACCTAAATATAAAAAAATGTTATCGTCTTTAATTGAAAGTTCCGATTTGAAAATTTCTATAAAATCCGCTGTTTCCGAATCGGATTCGTTATAAATCAAATATATAACCGGAGGCTTTTTTTTCAGCGCTGATGGAAAATCTTTTGCGCTGAGATTTGAGGCTTTAATTTTTTCTCTGGTTTTTTCTTTTAATTTAGTCGGCGGCATATACTGTCCGTTTGAGTTTATCAAATATTTTAAGAGTTAAAATTCTATATAGTTTTTCCGCGGTTTCTTTTTCCGATTCGTTTGAAATGCCGGTTTCGCTGAAAACCGCGAATCCTGATTCGGTTTTATTTAATATTTCCTGAAAGCTATTGTTCTTTGTTTTTCTTTTTAAAATATACGACACTGCGACGTCGAGTCTTTTCATTTGAGGGGAATCGTAATAATCGAGAGCTTGTTTGGATACCGAATATGAAACCACTTCTCCAGAAATTTCGTATTCGGCATTGTTTTTATCCGTTATGACGAATAGTTTTGAAGCGGCGGTTATATCAATAAACGATTCGGTAATATATTCGTTCGCAGCCGGTTTCAGAGAGTTGTTTTTAAATACGGGAACGAAAATTCCGGCTGGATTTTTAGGTTTTAGCGTGTCGTTGGAAACTTTAACGTTTGAATGCGAACATCCTGAAAAAACAAATAAAACCGATATGACAAAAGAATACAAAACGATATTGATTTTCATATTTTTATTTTTTATTATAAACCGTATAATATATGGGAATATTCTGCTTTCTAAAAATGCTTTCGTAAAGCGATTCCGGATAATCGTCCAATTGTCCGGCGTATCCGAAATTCTCGAATACGGGAGTGAAAAGTCCGGCGTTTTTAAATTCTTCGCGCGAATGATTCAAATAATCCATATTGTCTGTGACAAAATAAATTTTTCCGGCGTCGTTAAGTTTTGAATAAAAAATCTTAAGATTTTCGTTATTAATAATTCTGCGTTTTCTATATCTGTTTTTGAGCCATGGATCAGGGAAATTCACATATATGGCGTTAAAAAAAGAGTCAGGCAAAAGATTGATGAAAAAGATAATGTCGCCTCGTAAAAAAAAAACATTGTTAAGTTTCGATTTGACGATTTTTTGAATCGCTTTAACGATAATCTTAAATCTAATCTCGTTCGCAAAATAATTTACCGAAGGATTATCAATCGCTTTTTTTGCTATGAAATGACCGTTTCCGCATCCGATTTCGAGTTCGTTTGATAAAGAGTTCGAATAACAGATATTATTTTGAAAATTTTCGGACACCCCGCCGTCGAGCTGATTCTGGTCGGCGTAATAAGGCGTAAAGTTTAAATTTTTTAAAGTAGTTCTCGCTCTATATCTTCCAGACAATTTCAATCACCGCAAAGTTTTATTTTCCTTCTATGACGGGTCTTAAACCGACGCCGTAATATGTGAATTTTTTTGATTTAAGTTCGTTAACGTCCAAAAGATTTCTTCCGTCGAAAATTATTTTTTGTTTTAAAGATTTTTCAAGACGCTCGTAATCGGGCTGTCTGAATTCGTTCCAATCGGTGATTATAATCAGACAGTCCGCGTTTTTGACCGCGTCATACTGGTTTGCGGCGTATTTGATTTTGTTTTTAAATATTTTTTTCGCTTCGGAAACGGCTTCAGGATCATACGCCGAGATATTAGCTCCGCGTTTTAATAATTCGTTGATTACTACGATTGAAGGCGCTTCGCGCATATCGTCGGTTCTGGCTTTAAACGCAAGACCCCATATAGCGATATTTTTTTTTCGCAGGTCGGCGCCGAAAACCGATTCTATTTTCGGAATTATTATTTTTTTTTGTTCCTCGTTCACTTCCTCCACAGAATTAATAACTTTCATTTTAACGCCGTATTCTTCGGCCGTTTTTATAAGCGCTTTAATATCTTTTGGAAAACAACTGCCGCCGTAACCGCATCCTGGAAACAAAAAGCTTTTTCCAATTCGGCTGTCGGAACCCACTCCGGCTCTGACAAGCGAAACGTCGGCGCCTGCTTTTTCGCAGAAATTCGCTATTTCATTCATAAAAGATATCTTCGTGGCAAGCATAGCGTTCGAGGCGTATTTTGTAACCTCGGCGCTTTTGTTGTCCATAACGAGAATAGGCGCTCCGGTTCTAACGAGCGGCGAATATAGAGATTTCATTGTTTCGGCGGCTTTGTCATTTGAAGCGCCGATAACTATTCTGTCGGGTCTCATAAAATCTTTGATTGCGTCGCCTTCCTTTAAAAATTCAGGGTTGGAAATAATATCAAATTTTACGTCCGTAATAGATTTTATTTTTTTTCTCACAAGTTCCGAGGTTCCGACCGGAACCGTGCTTTTTATAACTATTATTTTATAAGAATTCAAATTTTCCGCAATATCTTCGGCGGCATTCAATATATGATTTAAATCGGTTGAGCCGTCTTCCTGCGGAGGCGTGCCAACCGCTATAAAAATTATTTCAGACTCTTTTATCGAATCTTTCAGACTTGCGCTGAACCGTAATCTTTTTTCAAATACGTTTCTTTCGATAAGCTCGGCAAGTCCGGGCTCGTATATCGGTATTATGCCGTTTTTTAATTTTTCGATTTTTTCTTTGTCTTTATCCACGCATATAACTGAAGCTCCAAGTTCAGATATGCAGGCTCCGGCTACCAGTCCGACATATCCGGAACCTATTACGCAAACTTTTTTCATAACCGCGCGTCCTCCGCGTTTGATAAAATTCTAAATTCTATAGAAATACTTTCCGGGTTTTCAGATTAACTAACGCCTGAACAGAAATGTATTTTCAAATGTATTTTATAACTATTTTAATGAAAGTCAATGAAATTAATTTGGGGCAATAAGTTGAGAGAGCAGTTCAAGGAAATGGAAATTCTAAAAAAATAATTTAACAATTTATTAGGCAATGGAAGCAAAGACGCCGATACAAAAATAGTTTTACTTTAATTATGAATTTTGAATTAAAATATCAAATAACCTCATCCGTTAAATCAGTTTAATCTGTTTACATCTGTGTTAAGATGTTTTTTAACGCTGATTGATTACAGATTTACATAGATTTTTTATTATTTATGTTATTTGTTTTTCAAGGTTGGCTTTTTCTATTTTCGTGAACTCGACCCTTAAGTTGAATGTCAAGTTTTGAAATTCGACGCTTATTCAAGGTCGTTTTCATATTCTTTTATTAACCGTTGATTTTATCAACGGCTATGTGAAATTCGACGCTCTTTGCAACTTGTTGCAATTTTCAGCGTCGTAAGTTAAGTTCAAAATTTACTTTTCAAATAAACAAATGATATTATATTATATACGAAAAGTTTATTAAATTTATTGGAACAATTTCTGACTGCGCTCCGGTTTTTGAAATAATTATTTTTTTACTTGAATTTTTTTTTAAATTTAATATTATTGAATAAAAAGATTAAGAAGAAGCCGTTTAAATGCTATGCTTCTCACCCGTTTATCGCTTGCAAATTAGAGCGTATGTTGCGGGTTTAAC
Source organism: bacterium (assembly GCA_036733285.1). GTDB lineage: Bacteria > JAGOBX01 > JAGOBX01 > JAGOBX01 > JAGOBX01 > JAGOBX01. The sequence continues at coordinate 6,285 of DAINAU010000082.1, read as the reverse complement.
TTTTATCAATATGATTTTCAGTCGGCGGTTTGGATTTCGTTTAAACAGGCGCGGCTGAAATAAATTTAGCATATAAGTTAAAATCAAAACGGCGGAAGATTTCTTTGCGCCGTTTTTTTATTTTTACGGAGGTGATTAATATTTCTAAGTTTATAAAAAGAAACGACAGAAATTTTAAAAAAACGGATTTATTCAGAATCAATAATAAGATTATGTCGCCGTCGGTCAGACTTATTGATGAAAACGGCGAACAAAAAGGAGTCGTCTCAATATCTGAAGCGTTGCGTATGGCTGAAAACGCATCGCTTGATTTGGTTGAAATCAGTCCCGGCGCGAATCCGCCAGTTTGCAAGATTTTAGATTATGGAAAATTTCTTTTTGAGAAAAAAAAGAAATTGAAAGAATCGAAAAAAAAACAAAAAGTGTCTCAATTGAAAGAAATTAAATTGACGCCGAAAATCAGCGAACACGATATCGAACATAAACGGGGACACATAATTAAGTTTTTAAGCGAAGGCGATAAAGTAAAAATTTCTATGCGGTTCAGAGGTCGCGAAAGAATGTACTCGGAGCGCGGCATTGAATTAATGAAAAACTTTTTTTCCACGCTCGCCGATGCGGCGGAAATCGAACAGGAATTGAAAATGGACGGTTCGAATCTTAGTATGTGCATAACGCCGAAAAAACAATCGGCAAAACCTTCTAAACCGGCGAAATCTTCCGACAATATTTCTGGTTCTAAAGAAAATCGCGCCGCTGAAAACGGAATTGACGCGATTGAAAAAACGGATGACGACGCGGTTGAAAACTCTGATTTGGACGTTTCGGAAGAACTTGAAAACGACGATAATGAATAATTGATTTGTAAAAAAATCATTTATCGCGTTATATAAATTTATGAGATACGATAATTTTTATTCGGAGGTTAGTATTCTATGCCAAAATTAAAAACAAAAAAAAGCGCCGCTAAAAGGTTTAAACTTATGAAAAGCGGCAAAATTAAAAGATGGAAATGCAATAAAAGCCATATTTTAACAAAGAAAACAAAAAAGCGTAAACGCAATTTAAGAAAGGGCGTTATGATGAACGAGTCAAATTTGAAAAACGTAATTCTTACGATGCCTTATCAGAAATAGCAGATTTTAAATTTAAATTTTTATTATATTATAAAGTATTTTTGATATAAAAACAATATCATAATATACGATTACCGGAGGTTTTTAATATGCCACGCTCAAAAAGCAGCTCAAACAGCGATAAACAGAAAAAGAAAATTTTCAGACGCGCTAAAGGTTTTGTAGGAAGCAGAAATAATCATTACAGAACGGCTAAAGAAGCGGTAGTGAAAAAATATCAAAACGCTTATAAAGGCAGAAAACAGAAAAAACGCGTTTTCAGAAGTCTATGGATTACAAGAATTAATATCGCCTCGAGAAGTCTCGGGATGAGTTACAATAGGCTGATTGAAGGATTAGCCGCGGCTAATATTGTCATAAATAGAAAAACGCTTTCAGAGCTTGCAATCAACGATAAACCGGCGTTTGAGAAAATCGTTGAAAAGGCAAAACAAGCGTTGTCTGAAAAAAAATAGATGAAATCGCCGGATATGGAGAATTCCGATGGTTTCAGAAAATAAATCCCTTATAAAAGGAACCGCATTTAATCCGTCCAGAATAGTATTCGTTAGTTTTTTGTTTATTATTCTGGCGGGTTCGCTTCTTTTATATCTTCCATTTTCCGCGGTAAAACCTATAAGTTATATCGACGCATTATATACTTCGACTTCCGCGGTATGCGTAACCGGACTTACGGTTAAAGACACTTCATTAGATTTTACCCTGACTGGTCAGTTGATAATTTTGTGTTTAATCCAAATCGGCGGTCTCGGTTTGATGATGTTTTCCCTTATGTTTTTATCGTTGTTCTCTAAAAAATTATCGATACGAGATTCGGTTCTCGCGGGAGAAATAACCGGACAATCAAAGTTCAATTACGTAAAAGACATAGTTAAATACGTTATATTGTTCACAATCGGCGCGGAAACTATCGGATTTCTTCTTTTGTTCTCTAAGTTCATAACCTATTATCCTTTTAAATACGCCGCGTATATCAGCGTTTTTCATTCGGTATCGGCGTTTTGTAACGCCGGATTTTCCTTGTTTTCAAACAATCTTGCGGATTTTAAATCCGATTTATGGATTAATTATACCGTTATGGCATTAATTATAACGGGCGGCGTCGGTTTTGTCGCGGTATTTGAAATGCAGAATTATTTTACAAAAAGAAAAAAAAGTAAAAAGAAGATTCTGATTTCTCTACACACGAAAATTACTTTGTTAACAACCGGAATATTAGTTTTTACCGGAACCGTATTGATATTTTTTTTTGAATACAACGGGCAATTAAAACAATTTAATACGATTTATGAAAAAATCACAGCTTCGACATTCCATTCTGTAACCTGCAGAACCGCCGGATTCAATACTTTGAATATTGCCGATTTATCTCATTCCGGATTATTGCTGTCTATTGTTCTTATGTTTATAGGCGGTTCGCCTTGCTCGACCGCAGGCGGAATTAAAACCACTACGTTCGCGGTTTTGATTATGACTTTGGCGACAATGATAAAGGACAAGGAAAATGTGGAGATTTTCAAAAAACAGATACCAAAACATTTAATAAATAAAACTCTCGCCGTAGTTACGATATATTTTTTGATTGTCATTATATCGACGGCTCTTGTTTTAAACATCGAATATAAAAGTCTCGGGAACGATATGTTTGTAAAAGTTTTTTTTGAAACAGTGTCGGCTATCGGCACAGTCGGTTTGAGTATGGATGTTACTCCAAAATTATGCGACGTTTCAAAAATAATTTATATCTGCGTGATGTTTGCCGGAAGAATAGGATTGCTGTCATTCCTTATAGCGTTTGTTCCAAAAGAAAAAAAAATTCTTTACAAATTGCCCGAAGAAAAGGTTTTGATAGGTTAAACCGGCAATTTTTCTTCCGTTCCATTCTGAAAAATGACGACATAAATTCTTTAATCCCTATGTCAATATGTCGTTTATATAAATAAAATTTTCAAGTCTTGTAAATAACTCGTTAAAAATAAAAGAAATAGAATATTTTTTTATAAGTGGATAACGGCTTGCTATTATTAACTCCGTGAAAATTGATAAAGAAGGTTGGATTGAATTTGTAGAATCGGTAAAATACTTTTTATTGAGCCCCAGATTCAGAATAATATTTCTTGATTTGATGGGTTTATTAATAATCGGCGCTTTACTTTATTTCATAATAACAGGCAAATTCGATTTATACAATTTTATCAATTGATATAATTTTAGAAAATTAAAATTATAAATCAAATTTTATAAAGGGGGTTAGTTTATTATGGCAATTAAACCGTTAGGCGATAGAGTAATCGCAAAAATCGTCGAGGCCAAAGAACAAAAAACTGCTGGAGGAATTTATATACCTGATACGGCTCAGGAAAAACCTCAACTTGCAAAAGTTATAGCGGTCGGCAAAGGCAGATATGAAGACGGAAAATTGATTCCGCTTGACGTTCAGGTCGGCGACGAGATTTTGTTCGGGAAATATTCCGGAACTGAAATCAAATATGATTCGCAGGAATATCTGATTTTGAAAGAAAGCGATATTCTGGCAAAAATCGAGAAGTAAAATTTCAATTCAAAAAATTTAAGGAGGATTATTAATATGACTAAAATGTTATCATACGGCGACGATGCGAGAAGCAAGTTGTTAACAGGGGTTAATAAATTGGCGGACGCTGTTAGAATTACGCTTGGACCAAAAGGCAGAAACGTAGTTCTTGATAAAAAATTCGGGGCTCCGACAATCACTAACGACGGAGTTACAATCGCTAAAGAAATCGAATTAAAAGACGCATACGAAAATATGGGCGCTCAGCTTGTAAAAGAAGTAGCGACTAAAACAAATGATAATTGCGGAGACGGAACCACAACCGCAACGGTATTGGCTCACGGAATTTATTCCAGAGGATTAAAAAATGTTACTGCCGGCGCAAATCCTATTCAGATTAAACGCGGTATTGAAAAATCAGTGGCGGCGCTTGTTGAAGAGTTAAAAAAAGTCAGCAAAAACATTAAAGGGAAAGAAGAAATAGCGCAGGTTGCTACTATATCGGCAAATAACGATGAAGAAATCGGAAATTTGATTGCAGACGCTATGGAAAAAGTAGGGAAAGACGGAGTTATTACCGTTGAAGAAGCTAAAGGAATGACAACGGAATTAACTCATGTTGAAGGTATGGAATTTGACAGAGGATATTTATCCCCTTATTTCGTAACAAATTCCGACACAATGGCTGTCGAGCTTCAGGATCCTCTAATTTTAATCACTGACCAGAAAATCAGCTCGATGAAAGATTTGCTTCCTTTACTTGAAAAAATCGCGCAGTCGGGTTCGGCTTTATTTATTATAGCCGAAGAAGTCGAAGGAGAAGCGCTTGCCACTTTGGTTCTGAATAAATTGAGAGGGACTTTGAAAGTTGCCGCGGTTAAAGCTCCGGGATTCGGCGATAGAAGAAAAGAAATGCTTCAGGATATAGCCGTATTGACAGGCGGACGCGTTATTTCTCAGGATTTGGGATTGAAACTTGAAAACGCCACAGTCGAAATGCTTGGAAAAGCAAAAACAATTAAAAGCGACAAAGAAAATACCACAATAGTCGAAGGCGCTGGAAAGAAAAATGAAATCAAATCCAGAATAGCTCAAATTAAAACTCAGGTTGAAGAAACCACTTCTGATTATGACAGAGAAAAATTACAGGAACGTCTCGCCAAATTATCCGGCGGAGTAGCCGTAATTAATGTGGGAGCCGCGACTGAAGTTGAATTGAAAGAAAAGAAACACCGCGTTGAAGACGCTTTAAGCGCGACGCGCGCGGCAGTTGAAGAAGGAATAGTTCCCGGCGGCGGAGTGGCTTTATTGCGCGCCCGCAAAGCAATTGCGAAACTTGAACTTCCCGGCGACCAGCAGATAGGCGTTGAAATAGTTCGCGACGCTATACTCGAACCAATCAAACAAATCGCGAAAAACGCGGGATTTGAAGGTTCCGTAATTGTTGAAAAACTTATGAACGATAAGAAAGACGTTAATGTGGGTTTTAACGCGGCTAAAGGCGATTACGAAGATTTAGTAAAAGCCGGTATCGTTGATCCTACTAAGGTTACTCGTTCGGCTCTGCAGAATGCGGCTTCAGTATCGGCTTTAATGCTGACTACGGAAGTGCTTGTAGCGGATGAACCGGAAGCTGAAAAAGCTCCTATGATGCCTCCTGCGGGCGGAATGGGCGGAATGGGCGGCGGAATGTATTAATTCCAAAAACCGACCGACGAACGTTTTAAAATTGTCTGAAGTATTTTGTTGCTATTCAGATTATCTTGACTAAAAACATTATATGCAACGACATAATTTGATTTACATTTTATGCCGTTGCATTTAAAGCGTATGTTTTATTAACAACTCTAACGGGTTTTAAATATAACTGAATAGCAACAATCCTTCAGCGGTTTTTATATTGAGTTTATTTCAACAAATAAAAAAATAATATTATAGGGTTGATATTGAATGACTGACGCTAAAATAAATATAGAAACTGAAAATAATGAACCGAAATCCGAATCGCCTGATATTGTAACCGACATTAATCCGGAAGTTATTGAAGTATCTAAAATCGAATACGAAAATTTAAAAATTGAAAACGGCGATTTAAAAAATAAGAATCTGGAGTTGTCCGATAAATATTTGCGAACGCTTGCGGATACGGAAAATTTTAAAAAAAGGCAAATTGAACAAACAAATAGTTTAAAAAAATTTGCGGTAGAATCTATCGTATTGGAATTATTGCCGGTCATAGATAATTTTAACAGAGCGTTTGCCGAACAGAAAAACGCGGATTCGCTGGAAAAAGCGATGAAAATTATCGACGGATTAAAAATGATTAATTCGCAAATTGAAAGCGCATTGACAAAATTCGGAGTTGAAAAATTCGAATCGTTGAATAAAAAATTCGACCCGCAGTATCATAACGCAATTCAGTGCGAAGAAGTCGAAGACGAAAAAAAAGACGAGATTGTTCTTGAAGAATTTCAGACCGGATACAAGCTGCGCGATAAAGTTATCAGAACTTCGATGGTAAAAGTTGGAAAATTAAAAAAATAGAATACATATAATTTAAAATAAAAGGAGATGGTATGATAAATAAAATATAGCGCGGGTTAACTTCGCGAAGTA
>DAINAU010000081.1:0-19480 GCA_036733285.1 bacterium | reverse complement strand
TGTCTTTGAAAAAATTTCTTGATTGTTTTTACAATGAAAACTTTGGACTATTGAGGAAATATATAAACTTATTAATCATTCTCACGGTTTAATACTTGTCAGCGGTCCCACTGGAAGCGGTAAAACAACTACCCTTTATTCGGCTTTGACTCATTTGAACGCATCTGAAAAAAAAATTATTACTATCGAAGACCCTATAGAATACGAGATTCCAAACATTCAGCAGATTCAGGTTAAACCCAAAATCGGACTCACTTTTGCCGCAGGTCTGCGTTCGATTTTAAGGCACGACCCTGATATAATTCTCGTCGGCGAAATCAGAGATTCCGAAACCGCTAAAATAGCGATTCAATCCGCTCTGACCGGACATTTCGTTTTTTCTACGGTTCATACGAACGATTCAGCCGGAGCGGTTATCAGACTAATCGATATGGGTATCGAAAATTATTTAATTGCGTCGTCTGTCATTGGAGTTGCGGCTCAGCGTCTTGTAAGATTAATTTGTCCAAAATGTAAAACCGAATTTTCACCCGATAATAAAACTTTGCTAACTATTAACCGTTTAAGCGTTTCAAAAAAAAATATCAATAAATTTTATCGCGGCGCAGGTTGCTCATTCTGTAAAAACACCGGGTATCGCGGCAGATCCGGAATATTTGAACTTATGCCCGTTAATGATGAAATAAGAAAACTTATTTGTAAAACGTCGTCCGCATCGGAAATAAGAGACGCCGCAGTTAAAAACGGAATGACAACATTATTCGATTACGGACTGCAAAAAGTCGAATGCGGAGAAACTTCTATTTCAGAGGTATTAAGAGTATGCGCTATGTAAATATATTATCGGCGCTTTTATTCGTTTTTGTTATTTGGGTTATTCCAGTAAAATCCGATGAATTGAATTTTCCGGTAACCTTCGATTTTGTTAATATGGAGATTTCTGATATTTTAAAAGCTATTTCCGTTAATTACAATATTAATATTGTTCCTGATAAAGACGTCTCAGGCAGGTTTTCCATTCGGTTGTCGTCCGTTCCTCTTAAAACTGCGTTAAACTCTTTTCTTAACGCTAACGGTTTTAAGATTTCCGAAAAAGATAATATTTTTTCGGTTTCAGTTATTAAGGAAAATCCTTATATAAAAATCATCGACAACAAACTTACGCTTCATTCCGACAATATTCCGATAAATGAAATTTTGCGGGCGGTGAGCGTTCAAACTAATCTGAATATTATCACAAGTCAGCCGCTCGATATTAAAATTACCGCTCATATAAATAATGTGGATCCTCTTTCGGGATTAATTAAAATATTAAATGAAAACGGACTTTCAATCACTCAAGATAATAACTATATAAAGGTTTATCCTGTTAAACCAAAATATAATATTGTCTATGACGATGAAAAAGATTATATCGCTATTGAAGCGGTTAATACGGATATTATTGAAATTATAAATCAGCTCGCTAAAAAAACAGGCAAAAATATTATTATTGAAAATTCCATAAAACAGGACGTAACCATTAATTTGAAAAATATTGAGTTTGAAAGAGGTATGAATACCTTCCTTGAAATTTACGGATTAAAACTTTTAAAATACGATAACATTTATAAAATTATTAAAGACAACGAAGGTTTTAAAATTCCTGTTACCGTTAGGAATAATCTTGTTACGGCGGATATTAGAAACGGAGACCTTGAAACCGCGCTCAGACAAATATCTGCCCAGACCGGTTATAGTTTGGTATTATTTAAAGATATAAAATCTAAAATTAATATTCAACTTAAAAATACGGTTCTTAACGAAGCCCTTGAATATTTGCTTAAAAATACGCCTTTGACTTATAAATTTGACGATAACCAAAAAATTTTATTTATCGGAAGTCCGGCAGCCGAACAAAATGAATCGGATTTATTTAATAAGAGAATTACTTATAAACTTAATCATTATCCCGTTAAACAGCTGTTGAATATTTTGCCAAAATCATTTTCTGCCGCAAATATGAAATATCTTTCCGAAATAAATTCAGTCATACTTACCGCTACCGAAGACGTCCACAACGAATTTGCGAAATTCCTTAATATAATTGATAAACAAAACGATCAAAAAATCTTTCCTTTAAAATATATTGAAGCTAAAGATTTTTTGTCTTTACTGCCTTCTAATCTCCCTGATTATTCAATGAAAATTATTGACGAACAAAATGCTGTTTTTGTTTCAGGAACCCCTGAAATGCTTGAGAAAATGCAGAATATGATAAATATTCTTGACGTTAAACCGGCTCAGATTATGATTGAAATTCTTGTCGCTGAAATCTCCGACGAAGCTAAAAAAGAACTTGGTCTAAACGCTCTTGAAACAAAAGATAATAAAATTTCAGCTATTTATGCGCCTCTTACCGGAACGAGTTTTACTTATAATTCGGTAACGCGTTTAAGTAAAGAATTTTCCATAACTCTTGCCGCCCTTGAAAATAGAGGTTTGGTGGAAGTGAAAGCAAGTCCTAAAATCGCAACTAAAAGCGGAAAACAAGCTTCGATAATTGTTGGCAGAGAAGAAAATTTTCGAATCACTATACCCTCGGCTAATGCAAGCGTGCCGCTTAATCAGGTGGAAAAAATCCCTTCGGGAATTTTTCTTAAAATCAGACCTTGGTCGAGTATAAATTCCGACCAAATTAATGTTGATATCCATACCGAGGTTTCTTCTTCAAGCGGTCAGGCGTCCGCAAGCGAATTGCCCACCATCAGTAAAAAAACGGCTTCGACTAATTTGATTCTTAAGGAAGGCGAAACCGTCATTATCGGCGGATTGAAAACAATTGATAAAACAAACGCCACTGAACAAATTCCATTGATTGGTTCTATTCCCGTTTTTGGAAAATTTTTTTCTAAATCTTCTAAGCGCAACAAAGAAACTGAGCTTACATTCTTTATTACTCCGCGAATTATTAAAAATATTGAGGGAGTTGATAATAATGCAGAATAATCAAACTTTGAAATTTTCAGTGAAATTTAAAGATTTAAAATCAGGCAATGAAACAATTTTTGATAACAATCGAAAAGGTTTTGAAATCAAGAACAACATTGATTATATTGAACTCGGCGATATTCCTGTAACGATCAGATATTCTGATTTCAATAAAATGTTTAAGGGCGCCTTGACAATAATTATTCAATACGCTGAAGAACCCGCTGAAATTACAGTGGTCTCGTTTGATGAAAAATATCATAAAACTTTAACTTTAAGCGGTTTGCCGGATTATAACGATGTTGGCGTTTTTAGATTATATTTTTAAAATTATTATCCCCGCTAATTTACGCTAATCTACGCGAATAAAAACGAATAAAGAATAAAGCTAAAAGTTTAATAACAAAAATATAAGAAAAAATTAGAGCGTTTGAGAATAATTAAAAAATAAAAATTTTTGAGATTGTGGCGTTTTAACCCAAAAACTTCATTTTTTTTATTGCATTATCCGGGTTGAAACAGATTCGTCTGATTCGTAATATTCGTGGTTAAATTTTACCGCGAATAAACCGAATCGATCGAATAAAGAAATTTAACCCGAATAATGTTATGGGTTAACGGAATAATTTAAATCAAACATTTAAGAAATTTTTTTATTATTATAAATTATAAAGATATTATTTAGATTTGTGTTTGAAATTCGCGTAGATTCGCGAAAATTCGCGGGAGAAGAATTTCCCCGCTAATCGACGCGAATCTGCGCTAATAAAAAAATAGATTTTAATTTTAAACTATAAAAAATATTTTCTAACTGCAGACGCAGTAATTCATTCTATAATTTTAGTGAAATATACATTTGTATATTAGTTTATGATTCGCGGAAATTCGCGAAAATTCACGGGAGAAAAATTTCCCCCGCTAATCTACGCGAATCGGCGCGAATAAAGAATAAAATAAAAAAGCATTATATTAAAATATAAAGTCGATTTTATTTAGCGGTTGAAAAAATATGATATAACGATTTAAAAATTCGGCGTTTGAAATAGATTCGTTTGATTCGTTAGATTCGTGGTTAAATTTTACCGCGAATAAACCGACATAGACAGAATAAAGAAATTTAACCCAAATAATGTTATGGGTTAACAGAATATTTTAAATGATTAAAGATTGCTTTTATAAAATTTATTAAAATTTATAAATTTAATTTGCGGTTTAAAATGATTTCTTAAAATTCGCGGAAATTCGCGATAATTCGCGGGAGAAAAATATCCCCCGCTAATCTACGCTAATCTACGCGAATAAAGAATAAAGCTAAAAATTTAATAACAAAAATATAAAAATGAAAAATGCTTTTACTATCGTTGAATTATTGATTACTCTTTCTATAACATCGTTATTATTCCTCGGGATTTATAATCTCTATTCTTATAATTTCAAAGCGTTTCATAAAGCCGAAGAATTAAACATAGCGGTAGATATCGCAAATAATTTTAAGGAAGAAATTTTGTCCAAACCTTTAAAATCTTCTTTTGAAAATATTCCTGAATCTGATAACGAAAATAATTTCAGAATAAATTTTAATACCGCATTTGATTACAATAATTATAATTCACAAGCGGCGGATATCTTTGGAAATTCTATTGACGCATATAATAATTTCTATGTTAAAATTCTGGTTAAAAAAGTCGTTCCGGACAAATACAATAATATCGTGAACACAGTTTCAGATTCGGGATACGCCTCCGTTTCTATAACTGTTTTTAAAAACAAGAAATCTTTAATTGATTTGCCTTTTGTTATGACTGAATAATTATGAAAATTAATGGATTTACTCTTATAGAATTATTAGTGGTTGCGGCTATTTTGGGGATGTGTTCGCTTTACTCCTACAAACTTTTATTTACGGCTAATTCAAATTTCCGCAAACTGCAAAACAATATCGATTCTCTTTCCGAAAAAGATAAAATTTTTGAAGAACTTTTTAACCGTATTAAATCCGCGGATTTTATCGCAAACGGAAATCAGACTAATTTTACTCTTAAAAAAAACGAGTTTAATTCCGAAGATTTATCGGAAAAAAATTATATTTTTATAACGGTCGAATCAAATAATCTTATAGCGGACGATAAAATTATTTCAGATAAAATTCAGTTTCTCGAATTTTATTTTGACAAATCCCCTCCGCTGACAAGGCATATAATATTTAAATTAAAATTATTAAATTCTAATACTACATATTTTACAGGATTATGTTTAAGAAATTACGCTTTAAAAAATTAATTGGGTATTTTAATTCTCATTCGCTTAAAACTGATATTTTTATAAGGTATCATAATCGCGGAAACGTCTTGTTTACTGTCTTGATTATTGGAGTTATTATTACTATTCCTTTAATTGCCGTTATGATGCGGACGCCCATAATTTATAAATCTTATATCTTAAAACGAAATAAACTTATCTCGCGCTCGATTGCCGAATCCGGACTTTCCGACGCGTTTCACCGATGGAAAAACGATTTTGAATGGGAGAGCAAAACAAATATTTCGCCTGAATTAAAAGTAAAATTTGGAAATTTTTATTACAAAATTCTTTCTGAAAGAATTTTATTTCCCGAACGCATAAAAATAAAATCAACGGGATTTGGTTCCGGCAATTTTTCTTCGGTCGAACAAGAATTTTGCGTTCAGTCTCCAATCCTTTATTCGCTTTTTTCAGACGGTGAAATTTTGCTCGATGGAAAAACCGAAGTTTCAGGTCATATAAAATCAAACGATATAATAAATATCGGAGAATCCGTAATAATAAACGGAAACATTATCACATCCAAATTCGTTAAAAATTACAATCCGAATATTTCTGATAATATTTTTGAACGCCGCGATTTTTTTGAATTCAAATTTCCTGATTTGAAAGATATCGCCGAATATGATTCTCTTACTTTCATTCCTGAGTATCGCCTTGATAATTCTCATTTTGAAAATAAAATAATTTTTGTCAATAACGGTCTTGACGCAAGTAATTGCAATTTTGTTAACTGCGCTCTGATAGTTAACGGTAATCTTGAGTTTGCCGGCAATATAGGGTTTAAAGCGTCCGGTAATTTTCCTTTTATAATTGCAGCCGGTAATATTACTGTCAAAGGAGCGTCTAATTCTATTAAAGCGATAATTCTGTCAAATCAAAATTTTTATTGCGCTGATAATCTTAATTTAAACGGCTCGATTATTGCCCGTTCAATAGAAATTACCGGAAATTCTTATATCAATTATAATAAAGATTACTGGAGCTTGAATAATGAAATTTTTCCGAAAATTTTCATAAAAACTAATTTTACTTATTAACGTTGATTTATGAAATCTATTTTTTTATTTTTAATTCATATATTCTTTTTTATAATTTCTTTCAATGTTTTACTTTTTGCCGGAACTAATCGGGAATTTTCAAAATGGCAATCTGTAATAAATTCAGACTCGGTTTTTAAAATCACTCGTCTTGATTCGGAAAGTATTATTGATTATAAAATTATAAATTTTTCCGAACCCGTAAAACATTTTAAACCCAAATGGATTACTTGGGTTAAATCAAGCCATTTTAGCGCAGCCGCGCAGTTTCTTGATTTTCATTCCTTGTTTGACTCGTCAGTTCCGCAAAAAGTTGCGGTTGCAGGTCTTTCTACTTTCATTTACAAATGCATATGCTCGCTTGAAGGCAAACCAGAGTCTTATGATATTAGCGGCGGAATATCCTCTTATCTTCAGTCGAAAAATTTACAATTAGATATGAAAGAAATTGTTTTATCTTCTTCGGATTCGGAACAAAACCCTGTTTTTTCTTTTGACGATTATAAAAATCAAATCGATAATAATAATCCTGTTATTATTACTTTTATTACTAAAAAAAAACTTTCGCCTTTACATAGAATTAATGGTTATTCCGTCTTTGCTTTCGGCTATGTTTTATTAAAAGATAATCAAAAAATAATTATTGCATATGATTTTGTTTCAAATTCAAAACAGAATTTTTTAAATCCGGATTTACAAAATATCGCGTCATTTTATTTGTGGGAAAACGATATTTTCGATTGTACAATATTCTTGTTTAAAAATATTAATAATATAATTCAAAACCACGAATCTTCTAATAACCTTAATTTATTTAATAGCGGTTCTGATATTAATCAAAATCTGAGTTCCCAATCAAATTCTGCCGTCTCTCCGGCTGTTAAACTTTCGCATGAAACCGGTTTTTTTAAATTAAATTTCAATAACAATTCGTTATATTTTTTTTATACTCCGAATTGTCCGGAATGCGTGGAAGTTTGCCGTATTATTGAAAATAAATTAAAATGCTATCCTTATGTTTCCTTGATTAAATACAATATCTTTGAACCGGAAAATATTGAACTTTTAAATATTTTGTATAAAGCTTATAACGTTCCTTTCGAAGACTGGAACAATAAATTCGTTGTCTTTTATAAAAATAAATTTTTTAATAATAAATCTGATATCCAAAATTCGCTTCAAAATCTTTTGGCTTCTCCGGTTTCAAAAACAATCCTAAAACCCGCTAACCCAATTGAATTCGGATTAAAATCTCATAATTTGAAAAATATTTTTCTTTCATTTGGTTTCTGGTCTGTAATATCCGCCGGTTTTATCGATGGAATTAATCCATGCGCTTTTGCAACCCTTGTTTTTTTTATAGCTTATTTAAATTATCTTAAACGCTCCAGAAAACAGATTTTTTTCACAGGCGTTTTATTTTCAACCGGAATTTTTATCGCCTATTTCTCGATTGGCGCAGGTTTTTTAAAATTTATTAAAACTGTTTCATTCCTTCCGGTTCTTACTAAATCTTTATATTTTTCTACTTCCGCAATATGTTTTTTTTTAGGATTGCTTTCCTTTATAGACGCTTATTATGCAAAATTCAATAAACGCCGAAAAATTATTTTGCAGCTTCCTTCCGTTTTAAAACTTAAAATTCATAATCTAATCCGTAATCAGAAGTTTTCTAAATATTATTATTTTTCGGCTTTTATATCAGGACTTTTAATTTCTGTTATCGAATTCGTATGCACAGGTCAAATGTATCTGCCGGTTATTATGTATGCCGTAAAAATTCCCGAACTTTCCTTTAACGCGTATCTTATGCTGGGTCTTTATGTGTTTGCTTTTATTATCCCGCTTTTTGTTTTGCTTGTTTTTACTTTATTAGGTTTTTCGTTTCAAAATAAGTTATCTGAATTCAGCGAAAAAAATGTCTTCTTGTCAAAGATTATTATTGGCTTAGTATTTATTCTTTTTTCATTATTGCTTTTAAACAGTATAGTATAGCGTTAAAAAAAATAACGCGAATTAAAATATTAGGCATTGGAAGCAAAACATCGGACAAAAAACAGTTTTACTGTAATTATGAATTTTTAATTACAAATATCAAATAACCGCATCCGTTAAATCAGTTTAATCTATTTACATCTGTGTTAAGATGTTTTTTAACGCTGATTGATTACAGATTTAACAGATTTACACGGATTTTTTATTTTTTATTATTTTGTTAATTATTGTTCGAGGTTGGCTTTTTCTATTTTCGTGAACTCGACCCATCAGAAGAGCGCAGTCGGAAATTGTTCCAATAATTTCAAATCAAAATCGCAATTTTTCAAAGACGTTATAATCCGAAAATCGCATAAGGATTTTGAATAAGTCCAATTTTAAAATTTTAATTGAATTTTTATTTAATTTTTACTATAATATTTCTAAAAGTTTTTTAAAAATTTGACAGTTTTTTTAATCGTATTTGAGTATAAAAAAAGTTTTAATGGAAAATAAATATGCTCGCTAAAAGAATTATCCCCTGTCTCGACGTGAACGAGGGCAGGGTCGTAAAAGGAACTAACTTTATAAATTTGCGCGACGCCGGAGACCCTGTAGAATGCGCCAAAACATACGACGCAGACAGAGCCGACGAGCTTGTTTTTTTAGATATCACCGCGTCTTATGAAAAAAGAAATATAATCATAGACGTCGTTAAAAAAGTAGCTGAAACTATTTTTATTCCTTTCACCGTAGGAGGGGGGATAAAAAAGATTCAAGATATTGAAAACCTGTTAAAAGCCGGAGCCGATAAAATTTCAATAAACACTCAAGCCGTTTTAAATCCGGATTTAATAAACGAAGGAGCAAAACGATTTGGCTCTCAGTGCATTGTTACCGCAATAGACTGTAAAAAAAAAAAAGACTGCGACGGATGGGAAGTCTACACTCACGGAGGCAGAACCGCGACGGGAATCGACGCGATAGTCTGGGCTAAGGAAGCGTATAACAGAGGAGCCGGAGAAATTCTTCTAACAAGTATGGACAGGGACGGCGTAAAAAACGGATATGATTTGGAAGTTACCGCGTCCGTCTCGGATTCGGTTAAAATACCGGTAATAGCTTCGGGCGGAGCCGGAGATAAAACTCATTTGCTGGAAGGACTGACAAAAGGAAAGGCAAGCGCGGTTCTCGCGGCTTCCATTTTTCATTATAAAGAATACAGCGTCAAATCAATAAAACAATATCTTTTTGAAAACGGCGTCAACGTAAGATTATGAACGATTTTATAACCAACAAATGTTTTGAAAAATATTATCTCCGTTTTTTTTTAAGATGCATTATCGGAGAATTAAAACCATGTTTTATTTTCAAAACCATAGGATTTCCCGATAGCGGGTATTTCTCCGCCGCTGATTTCGGTTGCGGTTACGGTTATTATTCGATGAAACTTGTCGGTTTAAAAAACTGCCGCGTTTTATATTCGCTCGACAAAGACGACCGCCGCCTCGATTTTATAATTAAAACGTCTTCTAAAAAAAAATTGTCGCATAAAATTGAAATCATCGAAACGGATTTATCTGTTGAAACGCGATTAAAATCAAATTCGGTAAATTTCGGTTTCTGCAGTTTTCTTCTTTCCGAATTAAACGCGGAAGGCAAAAAAAATTTCATCAAATTGTGTTCCGAGTCTTTAACAAACGGCGCAGTATTGTATGTTTCCGATTATACCGACTGTCAAAATATAAAAAATCTCGGAGTAAAACACGCTTTTTCAAAAAATGATTTTGCCGAGTTAATCTCGTTTTTTCCCGAACTTCAAATCTATAAATCAATCGGCAATAAATATTCGCAATCATATTTTTTAAAAAAAAATGATTAAATCAATAAAAGATTTTTTCCGTTTTGTAGATTCTCTATCCAAACACAAAATTCAACCGGGGCTTGAAAGGATAAAGATTGTTTTAGGCAAACTCGGCAACCCTCAATTAAAATACAAATCCGTTCACATTGCGGGAACAAACGGAAAAGGTTCGACCGCTTTGTTTATAGCCGGACTTTTAAAACGCTCATGTTATAAAACCGGATTATTCGTATCTCCGGAAATTTTAAAATACAACGACAGAATATCGATTAACGGAAAAAATATATCGGACAAAGAACTTGTTTTTACCGCCAGAAAAATCATTTCAATTTTATCTGAAACCGGAACATATTTGACCGAGTTTGAATTTTGTTCGGTTTTAATGTTTCAATTTTTCGCCGACCAAAAAATCAGTATCGCGGTTTTAGAAACAGGACTCGGCGGACGGCTCGACGCTACAAATGTTACCAAACCTTTGGTTTCAATCGTAACATCCATATCCAAAGATCATTCTG
The DNA here is from genome assembly GCA_036733285.1 of bacterium. Lineage (GTDB taxonomy): Bacteria > JAGOBX01 > JAGOBX01 > JAGOBX01 > JAGOBX01 > JAGOBX01. The sequence goes on along the minus strand of DAINAU010000081.1, from coordinate 8,816 downwards.
AATATCTCGGAAATAATATAAAATCAATAGCGGCAGAAAAGCTTGATATCCTGAAGAATTCCGAATATCGAATCATTGGAAATTTAAATTATTATAAAAAACAAATAGCGGTAAAATTTTTAAAGACAAATAATCTAATCAATAAAAAACTTTTTATATACGGCAATCATTACGGAACGAAAGAAATCAGCGGCATTCCTTATTTTAAAAACGACGTCTTGAAAATTCCCGTAAAAGAATTAAACGATTTGCCTGAATATCAGAAATTTAATTTTGCCGCCGCGGTTCAAACCCTGTTTTTGCTCGAAGGACAAAACAAAATACAAAAAATCGATTTCGGAAAATTTATTGAAAAAATAAGATTGCCTTTCAGAATGCAGAAAATCAGCGAATTGCCTCAAATAATTATAGACGCTTCGCATAATCCCGAAGCTATCGGTCATTTCATAAAAGCGGTAAAAGCAAATTATTCCGCCGCTTCAAAAATAATCGTAATATATTCGGGTTTCCGCGACAAAGATTATAAAACCATAATAAAACTATTGTCATGTAACTTTCAAAAAATTTTTATTTATAATATGCGCCATCCGCGAGGCGCGGATTTATCCGGATTCGGAAACCAAAAAAAAATATTTTTTTTCGATTCATTAAAACAAATAATAAATTTTATCGGCTCAAATCCCGATTTTCAATATTTTGTCACAGGTTCGTATCAGACTGCGCGCGATTTTTTTTCAAATATTTCCGGTTAAACAAAACATACATTACCGGAATTAGTATTAAGGTTATTAGCGTAGACGACGATAATCCCCCGCAAACCGTTCTGGCAAGCGGAGTCTGCATTTCTGTTCCTTCCCCTATTCCAATTGCAAGCGGAATCAATCCGAGAATAGTAGTTAAAGAAGTCATCAGTATTGGTCTGAGTCTTCTTCTTCCGGCGAGAATAACGGCTTCATACAAATCCATCTTGTGTTCGCGTATCAATAAATTCGTATAATCCACGAGTATTATGGCGTTGTTCACTACTATGCCCGCGAGCATTATCGCGCCTATAAATCCCTGAATATTGAAAAGAGTGTCGGTCAAAACAAGTATTAAAATCACGCCGATAACCGATAGCGGAACAGAAAATAATACTATAAACGGATCAAGCAGAGATTCAAACTGAGACGCCATAACCATATAAACAAGAGCTAAAGCCAGAGCGAACACAAATATCATTTCTTGAAACGCTTTCTGCTGGTCTTCGTATTCGCCTCCTATGACGATATTAAAATCTTTTGGAGTCGGAATATGATTTATAATATTCTGAACGTCTTTGACAATGCTCCCCAAATCCCGAAACTGATAGTTGGCGCTTACCGTTATAACGCGTTCCTGATCGATTCTTTCAATAGACAGCGGACTTTCTTTTTCTTCGATTTTTATAATATTGCCAAGCGGAGTTTTTCCGCCGTTAGGCAGCGGAATTAAAGTATTTAAAATTTCCTTGTCCGAAAAGTATTCAGCGTTATCAAATTGAACGAGCACCTTATATTCTTTTCCTTCCGCTCTAAAATAAGTCGCGGTCTTGCCGCCTAATCCGATATCAATAAAATTATTTATATCCGACGGATCTAATCCGAGTTTCGCGGTTTTTTCATAATCAATGACTATTAGTTTTTCCGGTCTCCCCGATTCTCTACTTACCTTTACGTCAGTTATGCCTTCGACTTTTTCAAAAAGTTTTGACATCTTTTCGGCAAGCTGTTTTCCCGTATCAAGATCGTGCCCTCTTATTTCTACGGATAATTTATCGTCGCCACTCGACATTCTTCTCATAATAAACAATCCGGAACTTGTCCTTATTCTGCATTTTACTCCTTCGACTTTAGCCAATTTTTGATTTAATTCTCTCGCTATTTCCTCGCTGCTTCGTTTGCGTATTTTTTTATCAAATAATTTTATTCTTATGTTTCCGGTATGCCCGCTGTCGCCGCCGGGTCCGCCTCCGCCGCCTACCGACGAAGTCGTATTCTCAACCTCTTTAATCTCTTTTTGAATTATCGTTTCTATTAACTCCAATCGTTCTTTCATTATTTCCACTTTGGTTCCAACGTTTCCTTCAACCGAAACTCTTAATTCTCCTTCGTCCGAAGAAGGCATAAATTCGGTTCCGATTCCTTTTATTAAAAGCAGCGACAAACCAAGCATAACCGCAAAAAATCCAATAACAATTTTTTTATGATTTAACGACCATTTTAAAAGATTGCCGTATTCAAAATCAATGCGCCTGAATATTTTTTCCGTGAACCAGAAAAATTTTGCGGTCAACGAGGTTTTTTTTTTGTTTAAATCTTCGTCGCTATATACTGTGAGATATTTTGAAGACAGCATCGGAACTATGGTAAACGCCGCGCCCATTGAACAGATTAAAGAAAAAGTCACCACATACGCAATCTGTTTAAACATTATTCCGGACATACCCGTGATAAAAATCATTGGGAGAAAAACAACTATTGTGGTTAAAGTCGAAGATAGAATCGCAGAACCCACTTCCGAAGCTCCGACAATAGCGCCGTTTTTTTTATCAAGTTTTTCCTCTGAAATATGCCTGAACGTATTTTCAAGAACCACTATCGAATTATCAAGAAGCATTCCCATACCAAGCGCAAGACCGCCGAAACTCATTATATTCAGCGTGAACCCGCCATTATATATAAGTATGAAAGTGGCTATTATCGAAACCGGTATGGATATGCTAATAATAATTGTAGAACGGAAATTTCTTAAAAAAACAAGCAATACAAATATGGCGAGAACCGCTCCGTATATCGCAGAAGATTTTACCGAATCAATTGAATTCTTTATATATTTCGAAGTGTCGATTAAAGGAAAAATTTTCAGAAACGGCATATCCTCGTTAATTCTTTTTATTTCTTCAGTTATCGCGTCCGCGACCTCGACAGTATTTGCGCCGGATTGTTTGGAAATGGAGATTCTTACTCCGGGTTTCCCGTTGATTTTGGTAATCTGTTTCACTTTTTCAATAGTAAAATTTACGGTCGCAATATCTTTGACAAATATCGGCATTCCATTAATAACTTTTATTACTCTGTTTTTAATATCCTCAACGCCGGTAAATTGTCCTGTTGATCTTAAAATTATATCGTATCTTCCCTCTTTTACGTAACCCGCCGGCTGATTAATATTATTTGATTTTATAACCGATACGATTTCCGAAAGCGAAATGTTTAATTGTTCGATTTTAGTTTTATCAAGGAAAATCTGAATTTCTTTTGCATAACCGCCCCGGATATCTATTGAAGCTACGCCCGGTATTCGTTCTATTCTATATTGAACTTTATTTTCAATATATTCCTGCAAATCGTTGGCGTTCATATTGCTTTCAACGCCAAGAAACATTATCGGGAAAGCGGATAAATCGAACTTAAACAAAACCGGCGCGTCCGCATCTTCAGGAAGCTGAGATTTTACTCTATCTATTTTTTCGCGGACGTCGGCTGCGGCGCTTTCCATATCCTTACCCCATGAAAAATTCAGAGTAACGCGGCTGCTACCTTCGCTTGATGTAGAATTTATATGTTCAACGTCCGCAATAGCCGCGAGAGCTTCTTCAATAGGTTTTGTTATCGTATTTTCAATTTCTTCCGCTGCGACGTCCGAATATGTAGTTCTTATCGACAAAGAAGGATATGTCACGTCAGGCATTAAATCTATGGGGATTCGTAAATAGGATATAACGCCGAGCAATATTAATATCAAAGTGAACATTGTTATTGTAACCGGTCGTTTGACGGAAAATTCGATTATTTTCATTTTTTCTCCAATAATTTTATAAACCGCTAAAACCCCAAAACCTATAACGCCTTTTTTTGTTCAATTGAAAAATTTATGAACCTAAATATTTTTCATTATTTTAGCAATTTTTTGAAATCCTATTGCGGTTTTTTGGTTAAAACGATTTAAAAATATACTTAATGTTATTTTTTCTTTTTTGATTCGCCGGTTGCGGAGCCGTTTGAATTTTCAATCGAAACTTTATCTCCCGATTTTATCAAATGACCGCCAAGCTCGACTACTTCGCAGTCTTCCGGCAATTTTTCTTTTGTAATGAAACCCATATTATCGCCTTCAATTGAAATAATTTCAATTTCCACATATTCGGCGATACCTTCTTTTACTACAAAAACTCCCTGTTTATTATTCAATTTATAAACCGCAGCAGAATGAGCGTAATATGCGTTTTCAAATTTTTTCAAAACTATCGAAACCGACGCGCTCATCCCGGGTCTTAATTTGTATCCATTATTATCTACTGTAATTTCAACTCTGAAAGTTTTGCTCGCAGGGTCAACTGAAGGAGAAATATTTGTGATTTTTCCTTCGTATATCCTGTTAGAATTCGTTACGGACAGCGTCACGGCTTGACCTTGTTTTATTTCGTTGTAATATTTTTCCATTATATTAACGGCTACTTTGATTTTTGAAATATCTACAAAAGTCAAAATAGTTTTTCCGGTTGAAGCCACAGTGCCCACTTCGCTTATTATAGATTCTATAAAACCGTCAAAAGGAGCTGAAATCACAGTATAACTCAACTTCAGTTTAGCTTGATCAATTTTATTTCGTTCCTGATCAAGCTGAGCGATATTATATTCAAGCGAAGCCGCGGCGGATTTATATTTTGTCTCGGCGGTTTCAAGCGATTCTTGAGAAGTGAGTTTATTGGCGAAAAGCTCTTTTGTTCTTAAAAATTGTTTTTTTAAATTTTCCGTTTCGATTTTCTGTTTTTCCGCAGATGCTTTAACCACCGAATACGACAACTCGGCATTTTTAAGATATTCCCGGTATTCGTCGTCTTCAAGATTTACAAGCAGTTCGGTTTTGGCGACAAATTTTCCGATGGCTCCGGAAATATTTTTAATAATTCCAGTAACCTTCGCCGATATTTCGGCTCTGTTAAACGATTCTGGCTCGCCGTTAATTATAAGTTTCTGGTCAATATCTTTAACGATAACTTTTACCGTTGAAACAGGCGTGGCTCTGTCTTTAGATTTTCCCGGCTGTCCTTGAGCCATTCCGTTTTGCCCCGATTCTTTGGAGTTCTGTTTCATATATGCCTTGTAACCAGCATAACAGATAATCACAATAAATATCAATGCCGCTATTTTTTTTTTCATAAAACTAAATCTCCAATCACATAATCTTTATATATAATATAACATCTATTAAAAAGTTGACTAAAGTCCCCGTTAAACCCGGATAATACATCAAATGAAAAGCGAAATTTTTCAAAATTCTAATGCGGTTCTCGGATTAAACCCGGATAATGCATTATACATAAAGTGAAGTTTTTAAAAACATAAATGTATGCTTGTTAAAACTTCTAAAAACCCGAAAACTATTTAGTATGTTTTTAAGATTTTGAAAAATTGTCGAGAGCAAGTATTCTATAAGGTTTTCCCAATTTTTCAAAATCCTAACGCAGTTTTCGGGTTAAACGACGTTATATTTAAATTTAAATGCAACGGCTTATTATAATATGCAAATAAAATTTTGTCGTTGCATATATTATCCATCAGCGTTTTTTGATGAAATTATTTATTAGATAAAAAAATATATAATTAGTTCCGTTTTTTTAATGGATATTTATTAAAATTTTATTAATCCGTTGCGCAATTTTGAATTCAACATATTCGTAATCCATACAAATCCGGCGGCTCCCGCAGTTAAATCCGTAATCAGTCTGCCGGCAAAAATTCCTTTTATTCCGGCAAAATAATTTCCCGCAAAAGAAAGAGGCAATAGTAAAATTATTACTCTGAACATATTTATTAAAGTCGCATATTCGGGTTTATGAATACCTGTCATAAGAAAACCGCTGTATCTGTGGATTTCCATCATTCCATATCCGAACGAAACGATTCTGATGTAAAGAATAAATACTACGGAAACTTTTGGGTCGGCTGTAAAAAGTCCGGCGATAACTGGAGCCGCAAAAAACAATATGCCGGTAATGCAAGCCCCGTAAATAAAGGCGAATCTTGTAGAATAACTTTTGGCTTTTTTTATTCTTATATGCTTCTCGGCGCCATAATTCTGGCTTACAAACGGAATTAAGGACATTCCAAGCGCCATCGGAATTACAAACGCAAGCATTTCAACTCTGCTCGCGGCTCCAGCCGCGGCAACCGCTTCGCGTCCGTAACCGCTTATAAGTTTGGTTATTACCGCAGATGAAATAGGCATTAAAATCATACTAATACTGCCGGGTATTGCAAATCTCATAATTTGCTTGAAAGATTCTTTAAACAGATTGAATTCAAGATGTTTCAATCTAATCAATTTATATCTAACGCCTAAAAGGTAGAATAGCCACATACAAGATAAAATTTGAGCTATTACAGTGGCTAACGCCGCCCCGAAAATTCCAAGCGCCGGAAATCCGAACCATCCGAATATCATTATCGGATCAAGAATGCAATTCATAGCCGCGCCCATTACCATAAATCCGCTCGCCGCTTTTGAATCTCCCAATGAAATCAGAACTCCGTTTCCCATAAACGGTATAGCCATAAACGCCGAACCCATATACCACGTTTTCATATAATCCGATATTAGCGGCATAGTCATTTTGTCTGCTCCAAGTTTTGTGAAAACAGGTTCAATGCTCAAATATCCTGCTATTGTCAATATGATTGAAAAAAACAATATTATAATAATACCGTGGGTTACGATTCGCGACGCCGAATTCTTATCGCCGCGGCCGAGTTCGCTTGAGGTTACCGCTGTTACTCCGGTTCCTATTCCGCCTGCGATAAAAGTGAGAAATATTACGACCGGAAACGAAAAACCCATAGCCGCAAGCGGCAGAGTTCCAAGTTTTGAAACAAACCACGTATCCGCAAAATTATAAGCGTTCATAGCTATAGTTCCGGCCAGCATAGGCAGCGCCATTCTAAACAAAGTTGACTTTACTCCGGATTCGGTTAATTTATTCGTTTCCATTAGACCTCAATTTATAAAATTTGATTTTTTGACCGAGAGTTTTCCTTGTGATTCCAAGTTTTTCCGCAGTCTGCGTAATGTTATTATTATTTTTTTTCAAATGATGCCCGATTATTATTTTCCAGCATTCTTCAATATTTAGATTTGAAGGAACAGAAATACAATCAAATTCCTGCGTTTCTTTCATTAGCAAACGTTCAAAAGGTTTGCCTTTCGTTATTATTGATTCCGTCAATCCGGGCTCCTCGCAAAGCAAACACATTTGTTCAATCGTATTTTCAAGCTCGCGTATATTTCCTTTCCAATTATATCCGATTAAAATATCCAATAATTTCCGGCTTATTCCATTTATATTCAGATTATATTTTTTATTAAACTGTTTTATGAAGTAATCCGTTAAAACTGGAATATCTTCCTTTCTTTCTTTCAAGTCCGGCAAAAAAACAGGAAAAACGTTTAATCTATAATATAAATCTTCCCTGAATAATCCGCGTTTTACGGCGTTTTCAAGATTAACCGAAGTTGCGGCTAAAACTCTGGCGGCGCATGATATTTCTTTGCTGTCGCCGATTCTCATAATTTTTTTTTCTTGGATAACTCTTAACAGTTTCACTTGAGCGTTCATTGAAAGTGAACCGATTTCATCGAGAAAAATTATACCGTCCGCGGCTATTTCAAATTTTCCGCGCTGAAAACCGTATGCTCCGGTGAACGAACCTTTCAAGTGGCCAAACAATTCGTTTTCAATCAGCGTATCCGGTATAGCGGCGCAATTAACTGCCACAAACGGTTTTTTTCTTCTATCCGAATTATAATAAATATCGCGCGCTATCAATTCTTTACCGGTTCCGCTCGAACCTCGTATCAAAACAGTCACGTCTTTTTCATAAACCGCTTTGAGCTTGTCAAAAACCTTTTTTAAAGACAGGCTTTCGCCTATAATTTCTTTACGCGGCATTAAATAATCGACTTCAGTTTCAAGTATTTCCACCCGTTTTTTAAGATTCTTATTTTCAAGACATTTTTCAAGAACAATTTTTAATTCGTCAAGATTATAGGGTTTAATAAGATAATCGTCCGCGCCTTTTTTCATCGCTTCAATAGCGTCCCTGACATTGTTATTCGCAGTCGCCATTATTATGACGATATTGTCGAATATTTTTTGAATCTCCGTTATAAATGTTATTCCATTTCCGTCCGGAAGATTTACGTCGAGTATAATCGCGTCAAAATAATTATCGGTTATTAATTTCCGGGCGTCTTTCAGACAACTGCAGGAAAAAACGTCGTAATATTTTCTTAAAACCGATTCGATAATATCGACAATATTTTTGTCGTCTTCAACTATTAAAATATTTGATTTCTGATTACCGCGCATTTTTTTCTTTGCAAAAACATTATTTAAAACTTTGTAGAATTATACTATTAAGTTTTAATAAATCAAACAAAATAGTTTATCCGAGAGAAAACGAGAAAACAAGCTCAGTCAGAAATAGTTACGGCTTACTTGCATTGCTTATATTATTTTTAAATTTTTTGTCGTCGCGACTTGTCTTGCAAGTCGAAACAACGAGTGTTTAAACTTTTCAAGGCATTAAAAAGTAATAATATTTTCAGAATTATTGTCAAGTATTTTTTTTAATGAGAATTTGAAAAGTTTAAAAAATTTGAATTGAAAAAAGCATAAAATGGAAAAATACTGTTGGGGCTCTGCCCCAAACCCCGAACCGTTTTTTATTTATGTTTTTTCCTTGATTTGAAAGAGGTTTTATATTTTTATAGAAACCCCTTGCCAATGCTTCAAA
>DAINAU010000080.1:0-19594 GCA_036733285.1 bacterium | reverse complement strand
AACGGCTTGCGCAACGTCAACCTGCGACGCGATATGCCTTCCTGAACGCTGGCAGTAATCCAGCAAAGCCGTATGAACTTTTAGATTTAAATTATCTTTGATAATTCCGCTTACGACGTTTCCGGCTCCGCCAAGTTGAGCGTGTCCAAAACTGTCGGTTAATCCGCTTTCAGCTAAAAATTTTCCGGTTTCGTCTTTTACTCCTTCGGAAACTCCGACTACGCAATAACCGATTTTAGCCACTGTTTTTTCAACTTTCGCTAAAAACTTGTCTTTATTAAACTGGCGTTCCGGCAGTAAAATCACGTGTGGACCGTCTTTTGGAGCTCTGTGCGCAAGACCGGTAGCCGCCGCAATCCACCCCGCGTGCCGTCCCATTGTTTCCAAAACAAAAACTTTAGTTGAATCGCGGTGCATCGAAGCCACGTCGAACGCTCCTTCAAGTATTGAAACCGCGTTATATTTTGCGACTGAGCCGAATCCAGGACAGTTATCTGTTATCGGCAAATCATTATCTACGGTTTTTGGAATCCCTACTACGACCAATTCGTATCCGAGTTCCGCGGCTACTTTGCTTATCTTTAAAGTAGTATCCATAGAATCGTTGCCGCCGTTGTAAAAAAAGAATCTCACGTTATGCGCTTCAAAAACTTCCATAATTCTTTCAAATTGTTTTCTGTTTTTTTCTATCGAACTTAATTTTCTGCGGCAAGAACCGAACGCGCCTGCGGGCGTGTATCTCAATCCTTCGATATTTTCAGCGGATTCCATTTGAATATCTATCAATTGCTCGTATAAAATCCCGTTTATGCCGTTAAACCCTCCGTAAATATTCTCGATGAAATCGCATCTCTGAGCCGCTTTTATTAATCCGTAAGCGGATGCGTTTATGACGCTTGTAACTCCGCCCGATTGAGCGTAAACTGCATTTCCTTTCATTATTATTAACCCCCAAAAAATTTATTTTATTTAATCTATATTTTTTTAAACATCGCAGTAATCATCGCAAGCGTTTGTCTGTATTCTCTTTTTTCTTTAATTCCCTGTTTAAGAAATAAATTTATTTTGTCTATCATTTGAATCGCGTAATCAATTTTAGGATTAGTGCCTTTGACGTATGCTCCGATATTAATTAAATCTTCCGCGGAACGGTAAGTCGCTACGGTTTCTTTCAATTTTTGAGCGCTTTCAAAATGAACGTTATCTACAATATCTATCATAACTCTGCTTATGCTCTGCAGAACATCTACGCATGGATAATGATTTTTATGAGCAAGTTCCCTCGATAAAACAATATGCCCGTCAAGAATGCCGCGAACTGCGTCCGCAATAGGTTCGTTCATATCGTCGGCGTCAACAAGTATCGTATATAAACCCGTTATGGTTCCCTTATCGCTCGCTCCGGAACGTTCAAGCATTATCGGCAGCAGCGAAAACACTGACGGGGTATATCCCCTTGTAGCCGGCGGTTCGCCAACCGCAAGACCTATCTGTCTTTGAGCGTGCGCGAATCTTGTTACCGAATCCATCATAAGCATAACGTTCAAACCTTTATCCCGAAAAAATTCAGCTATAGTATGAGCCGCAAAAGCTCCGCGCAATCTCATTAAAGGCGGCTGATCCGAAGTGGCGATTACAACGACGCTCCGTTTTTATCCTTCTTCTCCAAGTTCTTTTTCGATAAATTCTCTGACTTCTCTTCCGCGTTCTCCGATTAGCGCAATAACGTTCACGTCCGCGGACGTATAACGGGCTATCATTCCCATCATAGTGCTTTTGCCCACGCCGCTTCCTGAAAACACTCCCATTCTCTGACCTTTGCCGAACGTCATAATTCCGTCTATCGCCGAAATCCCCAACGCCAACGGCTCTGTTATTCTTTTACGCGTCAGCGGATCCGGCGGCGCAGAATATATTGTTCTTATTTCTTCCGGAATTATATTTCCTTTTCCGTCTGCAGGTTCGCCCAATCCATTCAAAATCCTGCCTCGCAGACTGTCCGACAGCGCTATCTGAAGCGGGCTTCCAGTCGCGACTATTTCATCGCCTTGACTTATTCCAGACATTTCTCCAATAGGCATAAGCAGAACTTTATTGTCTTTGAATCCTACGGCTTCGGCAAGTTTGCGTTCTTTTCCGTCTTTGGGATAAATATAACACAATTCGCCGATTTTGCATGCCGGTCCTGCGGATTCGATAACTATGCCCACAACGTTCGCTATTCTTCCGCTTTTTTTTACGACCGTTTTTTGAGTTAATGATTTTTTAAATTTTTCGGATAATGAGTTTGACATATTTAATAAGAAATCAGCGTTTTGATTACATTTCAGAAATAGTTTGTTTTAAACTATCGAATAAACTTTCCAACCGGACTTTAAGCGTAGCGTCAAAATTTCCTTTGTCCGTTTCAAGTATGCAGCTTACCTCGTCAATATTTTGAGACGAGGTTACTTTAAGTTTCTCAAGAGACGATACCTCGCCTGAAATCATATTTTTCAGATTCTTTATTTTTTCAACGTTCGCCGGATTTACTTTGATTACAAGTTCTTTCGCTCCGTTTATTTCAGATAATAATTCGGTCAGATTTTTTATTAGTATATCGTCTTTATAAGTTTCAATTTCTTTTTCTATTATATGATTGACAAAACTCTTTATAATTTCATAAATTTCGTCTCTCAAATCCAGCGCCTTCGCCTTTTTTTCTTTGTTTATCGTTTCTATTATTGAATTTAAAAGAAGAAGTTTATCCTGAGTTTCAGCTTTAAATTCAGTCATCGCCTGCTTATATCCGTCGTCGTATCCGATTTGATAACCGGTCTGTTTTTGAATCTCTATCTGGCTTTTGGCAGATTCCATAAGCTCGGTTTTTAATTCTTCAGTCTCTTTCAAAATATTAATTTTTTTTTGTTCGAGTTCAAGAAGTTCTTTTTTTTCAATCTCAAGAATCTCTCTTTTTTTTCTTTCTATTTGCGAATTAATGCCGGCAAGTTTTTGTTCCGCGAGTTTTACTTCGTCAACCTGCTGTTTATCGTCTTCGGATTCTTTAAGATATATGTTTTCTCCGCAGAAATCCGCGCCTATTATAAAATTTCTCGGATTAATCGTTATGTTCAGCGATTTATATATGTTAGTGTCCTGCGGAACCATTATACTACTAATTCTTCTTCACCCCCGCGCGCTATTATAATATCGCCAGATTCTTCAAGGCGTCTTATAACGTTGACTATTCTTTGCTGAGCTTCTTCAACGTCGCGCATACGCACTGGTCCCATAAATTCCATATCTTCTTCAAGCATCGCCGACGCTCGTTTCGACATATTTCCGAATATTTTCTGTTTTACGGTATCGTCAACCGCTTTTAACGCCACCGCAAGTTCTTTCGTATCGACTTCGCGCAATACCTGCTGTATCGACCTGTCGTCAAGTAAAACTATGTCTTCAAATACAAACATAAGTTTCTTGATTTCTTCCGCGAGTTCCGGTTCTTCTTCTTCAAGATTTTCAAGTATGCTCTTTTCAGTTCCTCTATCAACCTTGTTCAATATGTCGACAATCGCCTGAACTCCGCCCGCAATCGTGTATTCTTCGCTGACTAACGAAGACAATTTCTTTTCAAGAACGCGTTCTACCTGACGCAGAATTTCCGGCGACGTTCTATCCATTGTCGCGATTCTTTTCGCCACGTCCGCCTGTATCTCAACGTTCAATTGCGGTAAAATCGCGGCGGCCGTGTCCGGGTCAAGATATGACAATATCAATGAAATTGTCTGCGGATGCTCTCCCTGTATAAAATTGAGAACGTGTGACGGGTCCGCTTTTCTCACAAAATCAAAGGGTTTGACCTGAATGCTCTGCGTAAGACGGTTTATTATATCCATTGAACGCTGCGTGCCGAGAGCTTTTTCCAAAACCTGACGCGCATAATCAAGTCCGCCTTGAGTTATAAAATCGTTCGCCATCAGCATTTCGTGAAATTCCTGAACAACCGAATCTTTATCGGACGGTTCGACTTTTTCGAGTTTAGCTATTTCTAAAGTTAATTCCTCTATTTCTTTGTCCGTTAAATGTTTGAATATATTTGACGATATGTCGGCGCCGAGTGTAACTAAAAAAATCGCCGCTTTTTGTTTTCCCGTCAATTTATCGCCTTGCTGGTTTGACGCCATATCCGCCCCCTATTTTTTTCTTAAATAATCTATCTGTTTTCAAACAGCCAAGTCCGCAATAACGCAGCCACCATTTCAGGTTTCTTTTGAGCCATATCCTGCGCGTGTTTCAATAATTCAAGTTTTTCGCGTTCTTCCGGAGTTAATTCCGAATCGGCTATCAGTCTTGAACCAAGCGCCTGATCCTGCGCCGCAAGCTCGCGTTTCCTGAGAAGTTCTTCTTTGCGGAGTCTCCATCTTTTATGCATTTCAAATAAGAATATAAATATTATAACAAGACATACGACGCTCAACACGGTGATTTTAAACGCTCTGTCTCTTTGAAGTTTAGCTTTTATGATTTTATCTTCATATTCAAATTCCGCCGAACGGTCAAACTGAAGTTCGACTACTTTCACGCTGTCGTTCCTGTCCGGATTGTATCCTATTGCGCTTTTTACGCCTTCTTCCAAACTCTTCAGCAATTCAGGCGTTAAATGTTTATATGTTCTTTTAATTTTTTCAGTCGGGCTTTTAGGTTCTGAAAACTCCCAGATTCCATCGACCATCAATGAAGCCGATACGCGTTTTATGGTTGGATTTTTTACTATTGATTTTTCAAGCACATTGGGCTCGAAATTCGTCCTGTTTTCCTTTCTTTCATATTTTATAGGTCCGTTTTCCGCGCTTTTATAAACGGGAATATTATCCGTTACCCCCGGTTTTCCTCCTTCCTTAAAACCTATGCCTTCAAATTTTTCGTCAAGAACTTCTTCGCTGCGTTTTATAGGGTCAAACCCGGGATTTGAAAACTCCTTTGATTTAGATTCCTCTCTGTCGAAATTGTATTCTATGGTTACTTCCGCAGTAATTCTTTTATGACTTAATATTTTTCCGATTGCATTTATTATTTTATTCTTTAATTTTTTTTCTTCCCGTTCCTTAATTTTATTCTGCAACTCGATTTTATTTTCGCTTTCAAGCTCTTTATCTTCGATTGCATCGTTAAGACTTTCGCCCGTTGCGCCATCGACGAGCATTATATTTTCAGCTTTACAATTTGGTATGTAGTAAGACGCGAGATTTACGATTCCCTGAATCTGTTTTTTTTCAAGTTTTTCATATGGTTTCAATTCAATAGTTATTGACGCTTTGGATGGTTCTTCCATTGATTGAAATAACGGTTTATCAGGAAGCGATATCGCCACTACCGCGGATTTTATAGGGCCCAATCCTTGAATCATTCTGGTCAAGGTTCCTTCTGTCGCGACTTTAAAATGAATTTTTTTCTCGTATTCAGTCAAACCTCTCGGCAAATCTTTAAATATTTCAAAACCTGTTATATTATTTTTAGGGAGCTTGTTTTCAGAACTTAATTTTAAGATAATATCATTTTTCAAATCCGAAGGAACATACAGCAATCCGAGATTGACGTCGTATTTATAATTATATCTCCAGTCGTCAAGCGATTTTTTTATTTGTCCCGCGTCTTCAATAGATATTTTATGTTCGAATAACGGACTTAATTTTTCGCCTGAAGAGGCTATTGATATTATGATAATAATTATTAAAGCTGCGGCTATAACTGAAATTATGGAAATCCTTTGTTTTTTAGATAAGTTATTCCAGATATTAAGCCCTTGTTCCTTAAATTTATTAAAAAAATCTTTCATCTATAAGTTCCTCCGGCATAAATTATGCGGTTCGTATTTTATTATAACAAAAAAATTTTATTTTGTAAATCTTTTTTTTAAAATATTTTTCCCGGATTCATTATGTTATTCGGGTCTATACTTTTTTTTATATTTTTCATTATGCCGATTTCTTTTTCCGTCAATCTCCAGTTTAAATATTTTTTCTTAATAAAACCGATTCCGTGTTCTCCGCTTATGGAACCTCCGAGTTCTATCGATAGTTTCAATATTTTTTCAATCGCTTCATTTTTTTTTATATCCCAAATATTTTTTTCCATATCGTCCCTGACAACGTTCACGTGAACGTTCCCGTCGCCCGAATGTCCGTAAGCCGCGGTTTTAATTCCGGTTTCTCGTCCGATTTTTTTTATTCCGTTTAACAAATCCGGAATTTTGTTTCTCGGAACCACAACGTCTTCTCCTATTTTTTCTTTTCCTATATGTTTCAAAGCGTCGCGCATCGTTCTTCGCATTTCCCAGATTTTATTTTTTGTTTTTTCATCAGACGCCACAAAAACATCCAAAGCTCCGTTATTCAGAAAGATTTCTCCGGCGGTTTCAACGCTTTTAGTTACTTCGGTTTCGTCAAATCCGTCGAACTGAACCAAAAGCTGCGCTTCGGCTTCGTCCGAATATTGAAATTTCTTATTCAAAAACCGTTCAGAATATTTTATGGATTCGGAGTCAATAAACTCGCATACTGCCATTCCTAAATTTTTATTCATAAGTTCCGGAATTATTTCTGCAGCGTCTTCAAATTTCCCGAACGGAACAAGCATATCGTTAACTATCAAAGGTTTCGGAATAAGTTTTACAGTCATTTCCAAAATAATCCCAAGCGTGCCTTCCGAACCGGTAATCAAATGATTCAAATTATATCCGGTCGATACTTTCTCGTATTTTCCACCGTAATTTGAAATTGTTCCGTCGGGAAAAACCGTTTTTAAATTCAATATATAATTTCTTGTTATTCCATATTTAAGCGCCCGGGGTCCGCCTGCCGAAACTGCGGCGTTGCCTCCAAGCGAACAAGAATCAATGCTGTTGGGGTCCGGCGGAAAAAACAATCCTTCGCTTTCAACTCTGTTATCAAAATCCCGCAAGACTATTCCCGGCTGAACTACCGCGCAAAAATTTTTTTTATCCAAATCTATAATTTTATTTAATCGCGCTGTCGATAACACAACGCCTCCGAATACCGGCAGACAGCCTCCGGTTACGCTTGTGCCTCCGCCTCGAACTGTTATTGGAATTTTTTCAAAATTAAGATAATTCGCCAAATCTGGTATGATTTCAGAGTTATCAGGAATAACCGCTATTTCAGGTAAATACGGAGGCGCTTCGCTTTCATCTTTTGAATATGCGGGTAAATCGGGCTCGTTCCGGCAAATAACGTTATTTTTCCCGCAAATTTCAATGATTTTATTTTCAATTTTGTCTGTTATTTTATTATACATAAATGCGAACATAAAAAAATTTACTTCTGAATAATTTTAATCGTATAATTAATCTTGTCAAGCGTTTTCAGATTTAATTATTTCAGCTTCAAACGTTTCAAACTCGGTATTATTATTTTTCCAAAGATTCGCGTCTCCGCTCGCTTTTATTGAAAGATGAGCGAGCATAGTTTCAACGTCCCAGTTTTGTTCAACCGCCACCTGCGGCAGAAAAACAGCTTGATAAAAACCGTTTTTCAGTATCACCCCGTGTTTGCCTATAACTATTTCTTTGTAAGATGATATTTTTTCCGGAATCGACAACACGCTTATTTCTATGTCTAAATTTTCATATTCCGATTTGGACAGCGGCGCAAACCGCGGGTCTTTAAACGCAGCGTTATACGCGTTTTCTATAACCGTTATGTATAGAGGTTTAACCGGCAGTATGTATCCGATGCAGCCGCGCAGATTTTCATTGATATGAAGCGAAACAAACGCGCCGCGTTTTTCCTTAAAAAAACTTTCTATCCCTCCTTCTTCTAATTCTAAAATCTTTTTGGTTTCAAGATAATTCTTTATTGTTTTTCCCGCAATATCCATTAAAAATTTTTTTTGAGAGTCGTTCATAAACATCAACTCCTTGAATTATTATAATAAAAAATTAAATCTTGCTTTATACGGTTTATTATTGTATATTATAAAAAAATATTAGCAATGAAAATTTTATATTAAAAATTATGATAAAAGATAAGATAAATTATACAAACAATTATTTGATGTTCAGAAGAACAAAAATCGTCGCCACAATCGGACCGGCTTCGGCTTCCGATAATATTATCGCCGACCTCATTAATACGGGAGTTAACGTTTTCAGAATAAATTTTTCTCACGGAGAACCGGAAGAACATTGTAAAATTGTAAAAAAAATAAAAGTTATTTCAAAAAAATTAAATAAACAAACCGCGATTCTCGCCGATTTATGCGGCCCAAAAATCAGAGTCGGCAAATTTAAAAACGGATTTATAAATCTTGACGCCGGAAAAAAAATTATCATCACTGTCAAGCCGGTTTTAGGAGAAGAAAATCTTATCCCTTCGCAATATCAAAATCTCGCTAACGAAGTAAAACCAGGTCAAAAAATTCTATTAAACGACGGAGCTCTTGAATTAAAAGTTTTGAAAATTCTTTCGGATAAAAAAAGCGTCGAAACTTTAATAATCCGAGGCGGCATTCTAAAAAATCACAAAGGAATGAATTTTCCCGAAACAAAACTCAACGTTTCAGCTCTTACCGATAAAGACAAAAAAGATTTAGCTTATTGCGTGAAAAGCGGCGTTGATTTTATCGCGCTGTCGTTTGTCCGAAAAGAAACCGATGTTATTGAATTGAAAAAAATACTGAATTTGAAATATAAAAAAAACATTCCGGTCATATCAAAGATTGAAAAACCCGAAGCCCTTTCTTCAATATCAAAAATTCTCGAAGCGTCCGACGGCATTATGGTCGCGCGCGGAGATTTGGGAGTTGAAATTCCGCAGCAAAAAGTTCCTATAATTCAAAACGAACTTATTAAGCTTGCGAATAAATTTTCAAAACCCGTCATAGTCGCAACGCAGATGCTCGAAAGTATGATTGAAAATTCAAGACCTACGAGAGCCGAAGTAACCGACGTCGCATCCGCTTGTATGAACGGAGCCGACGCCGTAATGCTTTCAGGCGAAACCGCCGTGGGAAAATATCCTGTTGAAACCGTTTCTATGATGGATTCCATACTAAGGGAAATCGAAGCAAACCAATGGTCTAAAGGCAAATTTAATTTTAATCTCGACCAGTCGAAAAAATCAGAACCTATGCTCGACGCAGTCAGTTCCGCGGCGTCGCAGATTTCACGCGATTTAAGCGTTCGATGTTTGGTTGTTTTAACAAGAAGCGGCTCCACTGCCAGATTCGTTTCCGCCGATAAACCCGCCGCTCCGATTTTAGCCATAACTAAATCGGAACATCTGTCCCGGCAAATGTGTTTGCTCTGGGGAGTTTATCCGATTTTAACTCAAATAGAATTCAAATTTAAAGATTACGTCCGATTCGCGGCAAATACCGCCGTAACTCTTAAATTCGCAAAACAGGGTCAATACATTTTAATTCTGTCCGGATTAAACGGAAACGCCGAACTTACAAATTCAATAGTCGTCTATAAAATTTAGACTGTTTTCCTACGTCAGCTTTCTATTCTTTTGTTGGTGTTTTTTTTACTTTCTTTTTTTGGGTAGCAAGTTTCGCAGGTGACTTTGACTCGTTTTTTTGAATGTCTCCGCCGCCGCCAGGTCCATATTTTATTTCCTTAAAATACATTATAAAAGGAAGACCTTCTTCGGGGGAATCGGATTTAGTCGGGTCAGTATTGTTTTCGGCTTCAATCCAATTTACATATCCGTCTTCATCAATATCTTCAAGTCCGTCGGATATTCCGTTTTTATCGCTATCAATGGATAGCGGATCGAGAGCGTATTGAACCTCGTATCCGTCGTAAACGCTGTCTCCGTCAGTATCGTAAAGCAATGGATTTGTTATATATCCGTTTGTTCCATATATTTCTATATAATCCGATATTCCGTCTTTGTCGCTGTCGGTATCGTCCGGTTTTGTATGGAATATCGCTATTTCATTATAATCATTAATACCTTCGCCGTCGTTGTCAGAATAATATGAATCCGTTTCTATCGACCGCTCATAATTGTCGCCCAATCCGTCGTTGTCAGAATCAAGTTCGGCTGGAAAATCCCCGTATTTTGAATATACCCAGTAAGTTCGAGGAAAAGTTCCGGTTCCCATTTTCATCTTTAAAAATTCATCGTCGCCTATTGTATCGTAAATTGCAAACGGATTATTCCCAAGACGCAACTGGAAATTCCATTGTTGAGTAAATGTGTCCTCAAGCGTTTCGGGAAAATATTCAACGGGATTTCCCTTTATATATCCGTTAAAACGCGCCTGCGTATCTGATATCCAATATATATATCCCTGAAATTCGTTTATTCCGGTATCGGCTTTGTAATTCGCTTCCCATATTGTATCGGCAATCGAATTCCATTTCAAATTTATATTAAAAAATTCCGTATCGTAAAAAGTTAAAACAAACGAAGACGACTGTAACGTGTTCTGCCGCGTTATATTTTTTTCAAGTCCTAACATAGCGCTAATATCAAATATAAATGTAGTTAATCTATGATTTCTTGGCCAGCTTATTGAAGCCGAATAAATGTTTTCAGCGCCCTCTATTTTCCGTTTTCTGCATTTGGTCAATATATCTTGAAGGGCGGCGGAATCTATTCCATGAATCGAATCAAGAAGGCTGATTGTTTTAAAGTATTTATCGTCAGCCGTGTTTATATCATAATCCTCTCCGCTTCTGAAATTATAAATATTTTCTACAACATCGTTATCGAGATTTAAGACTTTTTCAAGTTTCCAGTATCTCAATGTTTTATTGTCAAGATATTTTAAAACGTAATGATAATCCGTGGGAGCTTCCTCATCTGAAAAAGATTTCCTGCGCTGTTTTACCTTTTTTTTTCTCGCATAACTTTCAATTGCGCCTATTGCGGCATTGTCAATAGAAGGTATGCCGCCGAGTTCCTGAATGTTCTCAATAATATTGTCGTCTATCGTTCCATAAATTCCGTCGTTTCCTTTTTTATGATTTAATATATTCTGCGCTTGAGTTAATGACAGATTTACAGAATATTTTAAAACGTCTTCCGTTGTTGCCCAATGGTTCACAAAACTTAAAAGTAGTTTTGAATTACTCGAAATTTTTGGGATCTGTGAAATTTTAGAATTATCCGGAATTTTCTGATTTTGCATTTTTTCTATTTGTTTTGAAATCTCGGCGTCTATCTTTTTTTCGGGCGTAAAACTCGTTTCCGATATGGTATCTGTTTTTTTTTCAGACGTATTACCCGTATCATTCTTTTTTCCGCAACTCATAAAAATACAGGAAATAATCAACATAAGAATAAAAAGACTTAATTGATGGGTTTGGTTGAATGACATACGGCGGATTCGAAATTTTATTTTATTTCGCATAAAATCCCCTTTTACTTTTAACAAATCTAATTTTTTTATTCGTCTTGTAGTTTTTAGTATCTTATCAATAAATTTCTTGCATTTACGGCAAAAATATTTTTTAAAGCGCTTTGAAACCTATATGAATTACAATGTCTTAGCGTTTTTTTTAATCTTCAACTTTCAAAAAGTTGAGGAAATCGTGAAACGATTTTCGAATATAATCCAAATTTCCAGAAAAGGATTAAGCTCAAATTATACGGTTATCCTTTTCCGGTGAAATTCGGCTTAGGATTATTCTTCTTTATACTGATTCCACATATCAGAATTAAGAATCTTTTCACCGGAAATCACTACTATAGGTTTGCTTTTGGTATAAACAAGAAAATTCGTGAATTCCTTAAGATTATCCGGCGTAGTATCCGGCGGTTCTCTCAAATCTTCTTCAGGAATCCATTCGACTTTATTGATGCTGTCAACGACTACTATCGCGTCAAATTCCTCATAATTCAACAGAAGTCCTTTTTTTTCTTGAGAATCATTTCTATGATCAACGGAATGTATGTTTAAAAATTTTTTTAAATCTATCACAGGTTTTATCTGTCCGCGCAGGTTTGTAATGCCGATTAAATAATCGGGAACCTTATATAATTTTGTTATATTGGTCAGATTGATTATTTCAAGAATATATTTCAATTCTATTCCGATAATTTCATCGCCCAAATCAAACGACACTATGCCTATTGTTTTTTTTTCTTCAGATTTTTCCTGATACAAGTTTTTTTTTCTTTGTTCGTCAAATAAATCTATAACCATAACAAAACGCCTCGCTTAATTATATTTTGCAATCTGCCATTACGTAAACAAAACTGTTTTATATGCGACAACATAATTTGATTTATGATATTTCAAGCATTTTTTTTACAACTCTCAAGTATTCGTCAATATCTATCGGTTTTGTCAGATATTCGTCCATGCCCGCTTCAAAACCCTTGATTTTATCGACTTTTTCTTTCATACTCGTCAATCCAATAACCGGCGTCAACTCATAATTTTTATTTTTCCGCAAATTCTTCACGAATTCATAACCGTCCATCACAGGCATAATAATATCGACGCTTATCAAATCGAATTGTTTTGATTTGATTTTTTTTAAACCTATTTCGCCGTTTTCGGCAATATCCGTTTCAAAACCGGCTCCGGCAAGAATTTCGGCAATCTGATTAGAATAAATTTTGCTATCCTCGACCACAAGAATTTTCTTTTTATTTTTTACCGACGCGGTTTTATGAGGCGAAGGTTTGGAAACTTTTATGGATTTTTTACCTTGCTGTTTCGCGTAATTCATTATAGCGACAGTATCGAGTATCGGAATTATTTCACCGTCTCCAAGAATTGCCGCGCCTGAAATAAACGGAGCTTTTTTCAGCAAATTCCCGATATTTTTTATTACAACTTCTCTGTTTTCCACAAATGCGCTTACTATTAATCCGTATTGTTTATCCATAACCTCGACTATTATTATCGATATGTTTTCGCCAATGGCGAATCCGTTAACTCCGAGAACATCGCATAAATATATCAATGGAATCATTTCTCCGCGAAGGTTCATTACTGGTTTTCCATTGGCTTCGTGAATATCAGAAGCCGGAATCTGAACCGTTTCTTTGACGTTATATACGGGCACTGCAAGAATATCTTCTTTCAAACTGAAAATGAGTATTCTGACAATAGCGAGAGTTAAAGGAAGACTCAACGATATGGTGGATCCCTTGCCTTTTTCAGTTATTATATCGACGGTTCCTTTCAATTTTTCGATTGTAGAACGCACCACGTCCATACCAACTCCGCGCCCCGATAAATCGGTTACTCTTTTTGCGGTTGAAAATCCGGGTTGAAATATCATCATCAATTTGCTTTTTTTATCCATCATTTTAGCTTCGTCCGCGGATACAATCTTTTTCTCTATCGCTTTGGCGATTAATTTTTCTTCGTCCATTCCGGCGCCGTCGTCGGTTATATCAATAACTACTTTATCGCTTTTGTAATACGCCTTGATGATAACGTCGCCGGCCGGTTTTTTCCCGTTTTTAATTCGTTCTTCTTTATCGTCTTCTATGCCGTGATCAACGCTGTTCCGTAAAATATGCAGAAGCGGATTAAACAGCATCTCGCAAATGCCTTTATCTATTTCGGTTTCAGCTCCCATTATTTGAAAATCGATTTCTTTTCTGACTTTTTTGCTGACGTCTTTCATTAAACGCGGAAATCTATTGAAAATAGTTGAAAGCGGAACAAGCCGAATCTTCATAACGCTGTCCTGCATATTCATTGTAGACCTGCTTATTTCGTCAATCACATTAGAAAAATTATTATGAAATTTTTCGAATCTTTCAATAAAGCCCAGAACCATATCTTTGCGCAGCGATTCATTTATTTTTTTCTTATTGAATTCCTGTTTAACATTTCGCAATTCCAAAATAAAATTCTTGCTGCATAGATACTGTTGTTCAAGTTTAATTTTTTCAATTATCAATTCGCCCATCTGATTCATTACATTGTCGAGTTTGCCTATATCGACTCTTAAAGACATACTTTCTCCGTCTTTATCGGGAAGCGCCTGCTCTTGCTTGTCGTTTTTCGATACGCTCTTATCTCCGTTTACCGGTTCAACGGGCAATTTGCCTCCCGACATTTCCAGATATTGCAATTTATCAACCAAATCGTCAACGTTAGTAACGGGATTTTCCCTTCTTTTAATTTTTGACAAAATTATTTTAAATCTATCCACGCATTCCAGAAAAATATCCTCGAAATTCTGATTCGGTTTTATTTTATTAGCCCTTATTTTATCAAATAGATTCTCGGCTATATGAGCGAGACGTTGAGCGTTGACAAGTTTCACCATGCCTACCGCGCCTTTTATCGTATGCAAACACCTGAAAATAGTGTTGATTTTAACAGCGTCAGCCGATTCCAAATTTAAAATATCGTTTTCAAGATGACCAAGCATAGCTTCCATTTCATCGATAAAATCCTGAAGCGTCAATTCAAGTTCGCTGTAATCAAAGCTTTCAATTTCCTGCGAATCATCAGAGGAATAAATAATTTTTTTATCGTTAGAAATAGAATCGTCTTCGGAAAACAAAGCGAGTTTCTGGTTCAGCATTTCAAATTCCTTATCTGAATTTACGTTAAAATCCTTTTGTTTTCCGTATATTCGTATTAAATCAGAATAAGATTCCATAAATAAATCCATTTTAAACGAATCGGATGATTTGACTATGAGGGCTAAATATTTTAGAAAGCCGCAAAGGTTTGGATATAAAGTAAGCGATAAACTCATTCTATTCAACATATCGGAAATTTCCGATTTATATTCCTCTTTATTTAAAATTCTTTCTTTGTCAATTGTCCCGATTTGTTTTAAAAATTCTTTTAACGACATTTTTTTCTCCGTTTTATTCGCCGCGTCAGAAATTTATTTCAAACGCAAGCGTATTTTTATTTATAAAATCTACAATCAACATTATTGATTTTTAACCAATTCAGCAATTCGGCGTTTTTTCCGACTTTGAATAAAATCTTATGATCTTCAGTCATCACATTTAAAAACCTTTTTAAAACAATAAAGAATTTTGGATTTATTTCAGTCAATTCTGTCAAATCTATCTCAAGTTCCTTATTCGACGATAACGATTCAAGAAGCGCGTTTTTATAATGCTCGACTTCGTTATCTTTGCTCATAGAAACGTATTTAACCTTGAATTTGCCGTTTGGTTTTATCGTTTCAGGCTGTTTATTAAAAAAAACTCCGGTCGAAAAGTAATCATTTTTATAAACGGATTTTTCTTGAGCGATCGTATTTTCTTTTTGAAAATCCGTAAAAGAATTATTGACGTTAAAATTTGGTTTTGGAGATTCTTTTTTTTGTTCGACATACGGAAATATGGCGTCAATAGGTTTAATTATTATTGGATTGAAATTTTTTTCAGGTTCAGCTTTGATATAGTTTTCCGAATTGCGCTGAAAAGCCAAAGCTGAAACGCCGGATATATTCAGCCATTCGTTGAGTTTTTGATTTGAACAAATCAAATTATTCAATTTCAATTTTTTTGATTTTACCGAGTTTATTATGCCTTTAATCCTTTTAATTGCGTCGTTTGAAAGCCATCTAACTTCGTTAAAATTTAGATTATAAAATAAATCTTCTCCTTTCTCTGAACTGGCGGAAATTTGACCGAGAGCAAAAAACAATTCTTCCGCAAGAATATTAATTCTCGCTTTATTCTTAATTATGCCTTTAACTATTATGGTGTTGTTTCCGTTAAGCGAAACTTTAGGCGGCGGATAAGAATCCAAAGGTTTTCTCTGGTCGATTACTGAACGGGGCAACTCATTTTTATTTTCATTTATTCTTCTGTCCGTAGTCCATTTTTTATAGCATTTAATGCCGGCTTCGCTTCTTATTTCAATAAAATATTCCGAATAATCAAGAAGACTTTCAGCCGGAGATAAAAATAAATGACCGCCCGGTTTCAGCGAGTTATAAAGTTTCAATTGCGATTTTGTCTGAATGGATTCTTTAAAATAAAAAAGGACATTTCGGCAAAAAATATAATCCATATTCGACGGCATTACGTCTTTCCAAATATTGTGATGCATAAAACTCACTAATTTTGCGGCTTCTGCTTTAATTTCGTAATCGTTAAATTTTAACTTGTTAAAATATAATATCCTGAAATATTCCGGCATTTCAGCGGTTATTGCCCGTTCTGAAAATATGCCCGATTTAGCGTTTTCAAGAGCTTCTTCGTCAATATCCGTAGCAAGTATTTTTATGTCCGCTCCGTATAAATCCTTAATTTCTTTTGCTATTATCGCTATTGAATAAGGCTCGGCTCCGGAAGCGCATCCGGCAGACCAAATATAAATCGGTTCAAAAGGTTTATTTTTTGCTTGTTCGGTCAGCAAATCTCTAAACAATATAAATTGATCGTAATGCCTGAAAAAAAACGTTTCGTTTACAGTTATAGTTCCTATAAGTTTGTTTAATTCTCCTGTAGTTTTATCAAGCAGCAGATGAATAAAATCCCTATCGTTTTTTAATCGGAGATTTTTCAATCTATTCTGGAGATAATAATTCAATATATGATACCTATTGAACCCTATATCTATTCCGGTTTGTTCAGTTATTATATCGGAAATTTTTTTTATAAATTCATTCATAAATACAATCTTTTAAAATAATTTCATAACACGCCAACACGCCAACTCGCCAACTCGCTAACCCGCTAACCCGCTAACCCGCCAACCCGCCAACTCGCTAACCCGCCAACCCGCTAACCCGCCAACCCGCTAACTCGCCAACTCGCTAACCCGCCAACTCGCTAACCCGCCAACCCGCTAACTCGCCAACCCGCTAACTCGCCAACTCGCTAACTCGCCAACTCGCTAACCCGCCAACTCGCCAACCCGCTAACCCGCCAACCCGCTAACCCGCCAACTCGCTAACCCGCCAACTCGCTAACCCGCCAACTCGTTAACCCGCTACCGCTCTAACACGCAAACAATTACTTATTCCTCACACCTCGAATCTGGTAATTACCTGATTTAAATTTTTTGTAATGCCCATTAATTGTTCGCCCTGATTTACAAGCTGAGACGAAGCTACCGCAGACTCTTTAACGATAGTTCCCACAGACTCGACCGATACTGAAATATTGTCGCTGGCGCGCGCCTGTTGGGTTAACGCCACTACGATTTCGTCAATGCTTTTTTTAGTGGTTTTAATCGAATCCTGAATTTTCTGGAATGAACCTCTTAATCTATTGGCGTAATTCACCGCGTTTTTAGCGCTTGTATTCGATTGTTCCATTGAATTTAAAGTCAATGAAACCCCTTCTTGAATCTTTTCAATGATTTCAGAAATTTCTTTAGCGCTTGTCTGGCTTCTTTCAGCGAGTTTACGCACTTCGTCAGCTACTACGGCAAATCCTTTTCCAGCTTCGCCTGCGCGAGCCGCTTCTATTGCGGCGTTTAAAGCGAGAAGATTTGTCTGCTCGCTTATCGCGCTTATAGCGTTTACTATTTTTCCGATTTCTTTACTCGCGTCTCCAAGGTCTTTCATTTTCTCCGAAACTTCTTCCATTTTATTAGTGATTTCGTTTAATCCGTTCACGGTATCAACCACAACCTCTACTCCCTCGTTCGCCTGATTCTCGGTTTCTACGGATAATTTTTCCGCATTTTTCGAGGAAGTTGAAACCTGTTGAATAGAAGAACCCATTTCCACTACGCTTGAGGTAATTTCCTGAACCTTTTCGCTTTGAACCTTTGCGCCTTGAGACATTTGTTTTGTAGCAGATAATAATTCTGTCGACGCTGAATTTACGTCGTTTGAAACATTTTTTACCTGACCTACAAGTTCTCTCAGGTTATGAACCATAACATTGAAAGCGTTTCCCAAATCGCCTTTAAGTTTATCGTTCAAAATTAAAGAGTTTAATTGTCCATCCGCTATTGATTCCGCTTGTTCCGCTAATTTTTGAAGATTTATTATCATTACCGCAAACGCTTTTGATAACGTTCCTTTGCCGTCGGTTTTTAATTTTGAATTTTTCAAATCTCCATCGGCTATTATTTGAGCTTGTTCGGCGAGATCGCGTAAATTGCCAACCATTATTGAAAAAGCTTTGCCTAAATCGCCTTTTATGATTTCGTCAAGTTTTTCATTGTCAAGTTTATCGCCGGCTATAATTTCCGCTTGTTCCGCAACCTTGCGCAAATTTATTATAACCTCTGAAAACGCTTTGGATAAAGTTCCGGTTCCGCCTGTTTTAAGCTCTGAATTTTTCAAATCTCCGTCCGCTATTATTTGAGCTTGATTTGCAAGTCCCCGCAAATTAGCTATCATAATCGCGAATGCCTTACCCAAATCGCCTTTTATAGTTTCGTTTAATTTCGAGTCTTCAAGTTTATCAGACGCGATTATTCCCGCTTGTTCGGCTACTTTTCTCAAATTTAAAATAACTTCGGTAAACGCTCCGGATAAAGTTCCGGTTCCGTCCGTTTTGAGTTTGAGATTCTGCAAATCCCCGTCTGCAATTATTCTTGCTTGTTCGGCAAGGTTCCTTAAATTTGCTATCATTATTGAAAATGCGTTTCCTAAATCCCCTTTTATTATCTCGTTAAGTCTCTCGTTATCAAGTTTATCTCTCGCGATAATTTCAGCTTGTTCCGCAAGTTTCCGTAAATTAATTATCATGTCTGCAAAAGCTTTTGACAGAGTTCCTATTCCATCCGTTTTTAATTTAGAATTCTTCAAATCGCCATCCGCAATAATTTGAGCTTGCTCAGCCAATCCTCTTAAATTTACAACCATTGTGGCAAAGGCAGTTCCTAAATCGCCTTTAGATTCTATTGATAATTTATTATTGCGTAAATCATCCCTCGAAATAGTATTTGCTTGGTCTGCAATCTTTCTTAAATTCATTACCATATTTGCAGACGCCGAACTTAATACCCCGTTTCCCTCAGTTGATAAAACAGGATTATTCAAATCGTCATTGGCGATTGCCTGAGCTTGCGAGGCAAATGTTCTCAAATTTTTCACCATTTCAGAAAAGGCTTCGCCGAGTTCTCCAGCCTGCCTGTCATCCAATCCAGAATGATTCAAATCGTCTCGCGCAATTAAATTCGCCTGAACCGTTAACACCTGTAATTGAGTCTGCATTTTTAAAAAAGCGTCAGCCAAATCTCCCTTTAATTTCCAATCTGCTGCTGCTGCTGCTGCTGCTGCTGCTGCAAGCGACGTTCCATTTTTCATTCTTGATTCTATTGAATGAGCCCCTATTTTTCCGGCTGCAATTTCTTCAGCTTTGTTGCATAAAACATTTAACGCTTCAATCATTTTGTTGAATGAATTTCCTAAATTCCCTATTTCATCTTGAGTTTTTATTAGTAATTTTTCTTGTTTTAAATCGCCGTCCGCAATTTTCACGGCAGTATCAACCAATGGTTTTAACGGTTTGATTATGAATAAATTTACTAAATAAATTATTATCAAACATGAAACAACAAGACTTATTATAACCAACCCGAGAAGTATATTCCGTAATTTTTCAACCGGCGAATAAATTTCTTCAATTTCGCCCGTGGCTCCGATAATCCAATCCCAATCCGAAAAATATGCAACTTGAGACATTCTATTTCTAAATGTATTGTCAGGATTCATATATTTATAAAAATA
>DAINAU010000079.1:0-19602 GCA_036733285.1 bacterium | reverse complement strand
AAATACGAAGAGTAGATTATTTATAAAAAATATTGATATTTATCATAGGAGTTAACTTAATGAAAAAAATAATAAAAAAATTACCGGCATTTAAAACAGTTGAAGAAGAAAGCGACTTTTTTGATAATCATTCGCTTGACGAATTTGAAACCGAAGATGTTACCAATGAATTTTATAAAGAACTTGAAAAAGAGAAAAAAAAGAAAATCACGTTATGGCTTGATACGGATACAATTAATACGCTCAAATCTAAAGCCGGACAATACGGAGTTGCATATCAGAAATTTACCAGAACTCTTTTAAAAACAAGTTTAGAAAGAATATAAAAATAAAAAAAGGGGACGGTTCTCATTTATAATAAAAAAAGGGGACGGTTCTCATTTATAAAAAAATGAAAAAAATAATATTCATATTTTCAATGTTTTTTATATTTTCGCAAATAAAAATCAACGCCATGCAAATTTTTGTTAAAACTCTTACGGGCAAAACTTTAACGCTTGACGTCGAACAGACTGATTCGGTTGAAAATATAAAAGCGAAAATTCAAGATAAGGAGGGCATACCGCCTGACCAGCAGCGGCTTATTTTTGCCGGACGGGAAATTAAAGACGGAAAAACGCTTTCGGATTATAATATTCAAAAAGAATCGACGCTACATCTTGTGTTAAGATTGCGGAGTGAAACTAAAAAGATTATAGGTTATTTTGCGTCGTGGTCGGTTTATGACAGAAATTATCATATAAAAAATATTCCTGCGGATTCAATCACTCATATTAATTACGCGTTTGCTGATGCTGTTTATAATGCCGCATTTGACAGCGCATACATCGCTTTGCTTGATTCGTATGCGGATGTTGAAAAATTTTACGACGCGGTTTTGTCAGTTGACGGGGTTTCAGATTCTTGGGATAGCGATGCGCCTAAAGGCTCGTTTGGTCAATTATTGAAATTAAAAAAAATTCGGCAATACAGTCATATAAAAACGCTGATATCAGTCGGCGGCTGGCGTAAAGGAAATGAAGAATTGCCGTTTCCTTTTTCAGATATTGCGGCGTCCGAAAAAGCGCGCGAAACTTTTGCGGAGTCCTGCGTGTCATTTATAAAAAAATACGGGTTTGACGGAATTGATATTGATTGGGAGTTTCCGGTTGAAGGCGGAACAAATGGAATGCGCAACCGCCCTGAGGATAAAATAAATTTTGTCTTGCTTTTAAAAAAAATCAGAGAAAAATTAGATTTGGATAACACGGATTATCTTTTAACAATAGCAATTTCAGGCGCGGCAATAACTAATGACGGCGAAAATTTGTTGACTAAAAGATATTTGCTTCCTTTAGAAAATCCCGAAGAAAATATCGCGAAATATGTAGATTGGATAAATATTATGTCATACGACCAAACAGGATGCTGGGATGAAAAAACGGGTCATAATTCGCCGTTATATAAAAATAATTCAGACCCTAATCATCCTGAATATTGTTTGGATAAAATTATTGAATTGCTAATTGAAAATTGCGTTTCTGAGGATAAAATAGTTGCGGGTTTGCCGTTTTACGGATATGGATTTAAAAATGTAAACAACGAAAATAACGGACTTTTTAGTTTTCATTCGGGCGCTTGTCAGGCAGGGAGCTGGTCGCCAGGCTCGTTTGATTTTAATGATTTGAAATATGGAAGTCGCGGTCATCAATACCTTAATAATGCGGGATTTACTCGCTATTGGGATGATATATCGAAAGTTCCGTATCTTTATAATCCCGAATCCGAAATATTTATTTCTTATGACGATGAAGTATCCATTGCTGAAAAATGCGATTACATCAAATCAAAAAAACTTGCGGGCGCAATGATTTGGGAATTATCGCAAGATACCGAAGATGATATTTTGGTTAATATTATTTTTAAAAAGTTTAAGGATTAGAGTTTATTTTTCTAATAACTTTAGTAAATATATTTTGGCGTAAAAATTTGTTTCGCCTGCTATCAGCTCGGCTCGGAATAACCGGCTTGGAAATTATGCTGTGGTCAATCCTTCAAATGGCGACTTTATAAATATATTTGAACTGCCGTCAATTGAATTGAAAAAACAGGACGCTATATTGGTTATGGGCGAATATGTTTTAAAAATTAATTCTGATACGTTTGTTTTCACTTCAGGATTATATCCCAGACTTGCTCGTAATCGCTGCGCGGCTGTAAGAATCGAATCTGACATAAACTCCGAAACGCTGTGATTTATAGGCGCGCCGTTTAGAAAACAGTAAGAAGAGTTTAACTCAAAAGCTAATATAGGCGCAGTCCAAAGAAGCGGAAATTCTAAAAAAATAATTTAACAATTTATTAAGCAATGGAAGCAAAGACGCCGGACAAAAAAATGTTTTACTGTAATTATGAATTTTAAATTAAAAATATCAAATAACCGCATCCGTTAAATCAGTTTAATCTATTTACATCTGTGTTAAGATGGTTTTTAACACTGATTGATTACAGATTTAACAGATTTAAACAGATTTTTTATTTTTTAATAATTTTGTTAATTGTTGTTTGAGTGTGGGTTTTTCCATTTTTGTGAACTCGACCCAGCTAATAGTGTACACTTCTAAAAAGTTCAACTTTTTTACTGATCGTTCAGGCGAAACGGTCAGTAAATATATAGTTTCAAGTAGTTTGAGAAAAATTTTTTCATTATAGTTTAAAATTTATTAAACTTACCTGTCGCATTCTTTTCAATATTATTAAAAAAAATAACTATTTAAATTAGCATTAAATATAATTTAAACGGTAAAAAATACAAGTTTAAATTTCAATTTTCCTTATTTTCCAATTCCTTTTTTCATTTGCTTCAGCTAATGTCGAACGGCTAATTCTACTTTTTAGTCCACTGTGATATAGTTTATCACTAACAGCATTTAAACAAACGGCGATATCTCTAAAACTTTCACGACCGCTTAATTGAGCGAAACTCATCACCAAAAACTGTTCCCAGCAAGTAAAGTTTTTTATATAATAATTTCCATTGTATTTTTCAACGCATTTATCAAATTCATATCTATTTATGTATGAAAAAATCTGAGAAAATGCTGTGTTTAATTGCCGACCAAGAAAAAAAAGATAAAAAAATAAGCGAAAACGCATAATGCGGCGCTGAAAAATGTATTTTTAAAAATATAGCGGGAGTGGTCTATCCAATTCATGTAAAAAAACTTCAACGAAATAATTTTTAGTATTTAATTTTGCATTTTAGTATAAAAACATCCAAAAACCGGAAAAAAATCAGAGTAAACATTATTATGAAATTTTTAAAAGTTGTATTTTCAGACGGACACTAATTAAAAAAATTACAGCGGCAGAAGTCAGATATTCATTAATTTTTTTTTTATTGAATTTAATACTTTATTTTTATCGTTCACCCAGTCCGGCGCCGAAATTCTATCTTTATCAGTTTCGCCGGTTAATCTATGAATCACGACTGATTCAGGAACGTATTTAAGAATTTCTACAACTATATCCGCATATTCGTCTAAAGTAAGAAGTTTGTAATTATTGATTTTATAAAGTCTGTCAAGTTCTGTATTTTTAATAATATATAACGAATGAATCTTGATTCCGTCGATTCCTGAATCAATTGCGAATTTTCCGGTTTCAATCATTTGTTTATGAGTTTCGCAGGGAAGTCCGATAATAATATGAGCCGTAGTTTTTATATCGAAATTCTTGCATAATTTCATAGCTGAAACATAATCTTCAACCGTATGACCGCGCCGCATCCATTTCAGAGTTTCGTTGTTCGACGATTGAAGTCCGAGTTCAAGCCAGACGTCGTATCCGAATTTTTTTCCGTATGATTCAATCAATTCGAGATTATCCCGATTTACGCAATCCGGTCTTGTTCCGATAATAATTCCTTTGATTCTTTCGTCGATTAACGCGGAATCATACAATTTTTTCAAATCGCTCACATTTCCGTAAGTGTTTGTAAAACTCTGAAAATAAACGTAAAACAACTCGGCTTTTCGTTTTTCGGAAAACAGTTTTAACCCGTATTTAACTTGTTCCGGAACCGAATTAATCTCTTTTGGATAAAATCCGGCTCCGCTTCCGAATTCGTCGCAGAAAATACAACCGGAATTGCCATTAATTTTGTTCGGACAGGTTAAACCTGTATTTAAAGGTATTCTGTAGACTTTGCATCCAAACCTGTTTTTCAAATAATCGTTAAACGAATAATAAGTATCTTTCAATTTTTACTCCATTAAATCATTTTCCATCCCGAACGCAATTTTTCAATTATCAAACTTACTATTTTCCGAATAAAAAAATTCATCTTGTGGCGGCTCCGACGCTTTTTTTTATCTGAGCGAATGCTTTTAGCGGCGCGCTCAACAAGCTCGAATTTTTTCTCCACTTTTTTACTGAACTTTCAGGCGGAACAGTCAGTAAAAATAGAAAGCTAATTTTTTAGTTTTTTAAAGAAAATACTATTTATTTTTAATAATCTTCAACCGCGAACGCGGTTGAATTTCAAGTAACAGCAGGTAACCTGCGCGGAGCGCAGGAAAACCTGCGCGGGGCGCAGGAAAATCTGCGCGGGGCGCAGGCTACCTGCGGTATAAAAGCTTTTTAATATCCAACCCTGAAAGGGTTGAATTTAATGCCGTCTTGAAATTCGATCCTTATCATGGTCGTTTTCATATTTTTTTTTAACCGTTGATTTCATCAACGGCTATGTGAAATTCGACGCTCTTTGCAACTTATTACAATTTTCAGCGTCGTAAGTTAAGTTCAAAATTTACTTTTCACATAAATAACTGAAATGATATACGAAAAGTTTATTAAATTTATTGGAACAATTTTCTGACTACGCTCCGCTGAAACAATTTTATTTAATTCAGTTTGACAAATCAAGATAATTATAATATTATTTAATAAATTATTTTATTCGTAAAAAAAAATGAAACTTATAAAATTTCTCGCAAGATGCGAATTGGACGCTCGCAGAAAATGCGAACAGATTATTAAAGACGGCTGTATTACGGTTAATAACGTTTGTTGCTTGAATCCTTTTCAGGAAATAGACACGGATACGGACTCTGTAAAATACAACGGTAAAATATTGAGTTTATCCAAATTCAAAAAAAAACTTTACGTTTTATTTTTCAAACCAAAACGCTGTATCACGTCCGTTTCAGACGACAAGGGGCGAACTACCGTAATGGATTATATGAAAAAAATCAGGGGTTGGGCGAATCTTTATCCGATAGGCAGACTGGATTACGACACGGAAGGATTATTGCTTCTTACAAACGACGGAGATTACGCGCAGACAATACAACATCCTTCGAACCGGATACTTAAAATATATCAAGCGAAGGTTGAAGGGATTCCGGACAAAGACGACCTTGAAAAACTAAAAAAAAACATTAAAATCGACGGAAAAACCGTTCGCTGCGTTTCGGTTAAAATATTGAAAAAATTAAAATCCAATTCGTGGATTGAAATCGGGATTTATTCCGGTCAAAACCGTATTATCAGAAAATTATGCGATATCATCAACCATTCAGTCATCAAACTGACCCGGATTGCGATCGGCGGTTTTTCTTTGTTTGATATGAAATTAGCGCCAGGACAATATTTGATTTTAAACGAACGAGAAAAGGATATTGTATTCAATGAAAAAAAAAAACAATAATTCCGCAATATCGAATTACAGAGAAAAAATTAATGCAATAGATTATAAAATAGTGTCATTGCTGAATCAACGGCTTTCGCTCGCAAAAAAAATCGGCGATATAAAAAAAAAGTTTGATTTGCCAGTTTTCGATCCGGTAAGAGAAAACGAAATAATCAGCCGTATAAAAAAAATCAATTCGGGGTTTCCAGATAATTATCTTGAAAATATTTATTCGGATATTATGGCGGCTTCGCGATTATTCGAAAGAAAATTAAAAATAATATATTTGGGTCCGGAAGGCTCGTTCACGCATATCGCCGCTAAAAATAAATTTCCCGAATCAGATTTGATATACGCCAATTCAATTTCCTCGGTTTTTACCGAAGTGGAAAAAAACAACGGAGATTACGGAATCGCTCCAATCGAGAATTCAAATAACGGGATAGTAACTTATACGCTTGACAAACTATTGACCACGTCTTTAAACATAACCGGCGAAATTATGCTAAAGGTATCCCACTATTTAATTTCAAAAGAAACAAAAATAAACCGGATAACAACGGTTTATTCGCATCCGCAGTCTTTCGGGCAATGCGAAAACTGGATGCTTAATCATTTGCAAAAAGACATAAAACTTATACCTGTCGACAGCAATTCGCTTGCCGCAGAAATCGCGGCTCAAAAAAAAGGATGCGCCGCAATAAGCAGCGAGTTGTCTGCAAAAATATATAATCTTAATATTCTCGCTGAAAAAATTGAAGATTACAAAAACAATATGACCAGATTTTACGTAATCGGCAAACAAAAAAATCCGGCTACGGGCAATGATAAAACCTCGATAGCTTTTGCGGCTAAAGACAGAACCGGGATTTTATACAAATGTCTCGAACCGTTTGCAAAAAATAATATCAGTTTATCCAAAATCGAATCAAGACCTTTTAAAAACGTCGCATGGAATTACGTCTTTTTTGCGGATTTTTCTGGACATATCGACGACCCTATTATTCAAGGCGTTTTAAAAAAACTCGATAATTATTGTTCTTTCATTAAGCATCTCGGTTCGTATCCCGTATTCATCGAATAATGATTTGAGCCGTATTCGTTTTAAGGAAAATTCAAACAATGAAACCGAACATTCGTTTTTATTAAGATATATTTCAGGAGGTCTAATTAAAATGGACATAATCGTAAATAAAGAGAAAATCAATTTTGAGATTCAGGGCGACGAGGATTTTCAAAGCATTCTCGAAGAATTAAAAAACTGGCTATTCAAAAAAAAACATATCATAATGAAAATTTTCGTCAACGAACAGCCCTATTCGGAAAGTCTTCATAACAAATTGCAGATCTACGCCTTAACAAAAATAGAGATTGAATCCGAACACTTGGAAATCTTGACTTTGAATTCAATCGGAGAATTAAAAAACTATTCGGACAGAATTGAAGAATATTCTATAAAAATAAATGAAAACCCGAATCAATTTCCGGACGCAAAACTCATTGAAATATTCACCCAATTAAAAGACGGTTTCGGCTGGTGCGTGAAAGCGATTGATAATATATCAAAAGTTCTTGAGATTAATACTGAACCTGAAATGTGTTCCGACTTCAGATTTTCCATAAACGAACTTGAAGGAATATTTGACGCTCAAAAAATCAGGCAATTATTCAAAGACGGTTCGATTTCAAAACTGAACTCAAAATTAGTGGCGGTTATCGCGATGCTGTTCACCGAACTCAAGGCGAAAAAAACGCTGTTGTCGTTCGACGAAATTCTCGGAAAAATCGAAGAATGCCAAACAAAACTTTCCGTTATGAAAAATGAATTGACTTCAATATCTGAAAAATTACAGATTGGAGAATCAGCCGGAGCTATGAACGAATTAAAAGACAAATTCTTGTTTTTTGAAAACATCATACATTTTTATTTTCAAATTCAATGTTCGTTAAGCGTCGATTACGCCTCAATAACGATTAAAGAAAAACCGTTTCAGGAATATCTCGACAACTATTTGAAATTGATGAAAGAACTTTTAGACGCTTTCGAATCAAAAGACAACGTTATGCTTGCGGATTTAATAGAATACGAGGTTTCGGAATATATTGAAATATTCAGCGAAAGTTTTGCTCAAATAAAAACAATAACAGAAAAACTTCTGGAAGCTTCCGATTTGAAAAACGATGGAAAATAAATTTAATTTATCTTGAAACGGCGGATTATATATGTTTTCAGTTTTTGTTTTGACAAGCGGAAGTTCCGGAAACTCGATATTAATTTCAAATAAAAAATCAAGCATACTGATAGATTGCGGATTAAGCGGGAAAGAACTCGAAAGACGGCTCGCTAAAATCAACGAACCGGCTGAAAAAATAAAAGGGATAATCGTTACTCACGAACATTCCGACCACATTAACGGCGTCGGAATAGCCGCAAGAAGATTTAAAATTCCCGTATTTTTAAAGCTCAAAACTTTAGAGGCTATCGAGGAAAAATTGAATAACGTAACCGTAAATATAATTGAAAAAAAATTTTGCGTCGGAGATTTTCAAATCGAATGTTTTCCGGTGTCGCACGATGCCGCGGACCCGATTGGACTTTCGGTTTTATATGAAGGTTTTAAAATCGGAATAGCGACTGATTTGGGATTTATTTCCAATATGGTAATAAACAAATTATCCGGCTGCGACGGAATAATAATCGAATCCAATTACGATGATAAAATGTTGATTCACGGCGACAGACCTTTATTTTTGAAACAGCGAATAAAAAGCAGATTCGGACATCTGTCAAATTCCGACGCTGTCAAACTCGTAGAAAACATCGATAAATCCAATCTTAAATTCATTATGCTGTATCATATATCGGAAGAACACAATTCTTACGAACTCGCGTTAAAAAACATGAAAAATTATCTTGATAAAACCGGTCTTGATAATATAAAATTATTCGCGTGTTGTCAGACCAACATTGATATTTTCAATTTTAAAAAAATATAATTATGAAGACTATAACCGAACTTTTTTATTTCATATTATTTTCAAAAAACAAAAACCTTTATTTCATCAGATATTATGCGGACATTAAAAACGTATTGGCAATCTTTATTTTTTCCGCGATAAGTTTTTCAGCGGGCAAAATGCGTTTATTGAACTCCGATTATGGAATTTCAGAAATTATGATTTCGATTGCGGCAGGCGCCGCGATTTTATTTTTTATCGCGGTAATTGAAAGCCTTTTTATACATATTTCCGCAAAGATATTCAATAATTCGGGCGAATACCGATGTTATTTAAAATCGGTTATATTATCGTTTGCGCCATTGATTTTGTATGGACCTTTTTCAATATTATCTTTTTATTTTTCAAAAACAATCCTCGTTTTTTTGATATTATGGATTATCATACTGAAAATTCAAATGATAAAAATCAACTATAACCTCGGATTTTTTAAGACTCTGATTATTTTGATTTTTCCCATATGTCTAATTATTTCAATAATCTCATTGTCCGCAGTTTTAATTGGAATTTTAGGATTATTTTCCGGAATTTAACGATGATGAAAAAGGTTTTAACTTTATTTATTATTATTTCGTTAATTATGTCCGCGTATTTGACGCGGAGCTCGTTTTCAGACGACGATTCCGATCAGGATGAAACGGAATCTTTGAATTCCGCATTAGACAACAATCCGGTAGAAGCCGCAAAAATTCTTGAAAATATATCAGACGATACGGACGACAAAATTAATTTAAAACCGCTTCCGCCGGAAACCGCTCAAAACAGGGCTTTTAAACATGGAGAGGAAATTGTTTTCAGCGTAAAATACGGATTTATAACCGTAGGAGGCGCAGTATTCAGAGTGAACAAAGCGCAATCCATAGCCGATAGACCGGCTCTAATGATTACTTCAGACGCTTGGACCGCAAAATTTTTCGATTCGGTTTATAGAGTAAGAGACAGAATAATTTCTTTTATTGACGCGGACTATCTTTTTTCTCATAAATATATCAAAGTTCAGAGAGAAGGAAGCAAAAAAATCAACGAATTAATAAAATACAATTATTCTTCAAAAACAGCGACAAGATTTAAATCCAAATTTAAAAAAGCGAAAATTGAGCACTCGAAAAATTCGTTTAATCTTGATAATTATATTTTTGATCCTTTTGCGGCTTTATATTATTTGAGAATTTGCAATTTGAAAGTTGGAAGCGTTATAAAAATTCCGGTCAGCTCAAGCAAGGATATTTACGAATTAAACATAAAAGTAGAAAAGATTGAAACGATAAATACAAAGATAGGCAAAAAAAAATGTTTTAAAGTAAAACCGCTTTTGTTGAAAGAAGGAATTTTCATAAGCAAAGGCGAAATGGAAGTGTGGTTGACCGCGGACGATAAAAAAATTCCCGTTAAAATGAAATCTGAAATCGCAGTGGGTTCAATATCGGCGTCGATTGAAAGTTATAAAGAAAAATAAGTATCTATAAAATTCGGATTAGAGAGTTAAACGAATGATATTTTCAAATTTAAAAAACGTAACTTTTATTAAAAAAAACGAACCGGTTTTTAAAAACGAAATCGGCGAATATCTCGATAAATTAAATCATCTCGATAAAAAATCAAAGCTCGTTAAGATAGTTTTAGATTATATCGACAATCCGTATAAATCAAATCCGCTGATACGCGAATCCGATAATTTTCCTTCATTGAGTTTATTTTATCAGGATTGTTCAGTATTTGTCGCGAATTCTTTAGCTCTTTCCGAATCGGAAAATTATTCTGAATTCATAAAAAATTATTCTGAATTTTTTTATTACTCAGGCGGGGAAATAGCGTTTGACCGCAGAATACATTTCACGGAAGATAGAATCCTTACGAGTTTAAAATACCCTTTGTATTTGCCGGTTGAATTTAAATCCATTGAAGAAAACTTAACCTGCGTTTTGAATAAAAAAAAAAACGGCGAAAAATTATTGAATATTGATTTTGAAAAAAAAATCGTTTTGAAATTAATTCCAGCGGCGCATATTGCGGCGATAACAGATTTCATAAAACTAAACAATCAAATACTTGGAGCCGCGTTTGTCAGAAAAAAAAATGATGATAATGGTCATCTGATTTCTCACGAAGGATTTTTAGTTGAAACCGAATTATTCCACGCAAGCAAAGATTCGGGTAAAGTTTGCAGAATATCAGATTTTGCGGCTTATTTTAAAAATTGTAAATTTGACGGAGCGGTTTTTTTTAAAACCGTTATATGAATAATTTTTCGCTTGAAAATCCCGTTGTTACCGCTCCGCTTGCGGGAATATCCGACAAACCTTTCAGAATTATGATTTCATCTTTAAAACCGGCTCTCATTTTCACTGAAATGGTTTCAGTCGAGGGAATAATTAGAAACCAATCAAAAACGCTTAAAATGCTTGATTTTTCAAATGAAAACTATAATATCGCAGTTCAGATTTTCGGTAATAATCCTGAAAAAATTTGTTCGGCTATAGATTATATTCAAACCAATGTTTCCGGACAAATTCATTCGATAAATATTAATATGGGTTGCCCAGTAAAAAAAGTGGTTAAATCAGGATACGGAGCCGCATTGCTTAATTCGCCGGAATTAATTGAAAAAATCATAACAAAAACCGCTAAAGTTTCAAAAAGTTTTCTTACAATAAAAATCAGGTCCGGATGGAATTCAAACTCTTTAAATTATATTGAGATAGGTAAAATAGCGGAAAACAACGGAGCCGCGGCAGTTATACTGCATCCGAGAACCGCGGTTCAAATGTATGGAGGCAAATCCGATTGGTCGCATATCGGTATTCTAAAAAAAAACATCTCTATTCCTGTGATTGGAAACGGAGATATATTGACTTACGGTGATTACGTTTCAAAAAAAAATTACTGCGATTATATCATGATTGGCAGAGGATTGCTTTACAATCCTTTTTTAATAACTCAAATTTCAGACGGCGGTTCTATAAATTATTCTAAAGAGGTTTATAAAACTTATATTTTAAATCATCTGAATTTATTAAAAAATCAATATGGAAATTCCAGAGCCGCAAAAATATTCAGAAAACATTTTTCATGGTATCTCAAAAATATTAAAAACGCGAAATCATATAGAGAAAAAGGATTTGAGATTACAAATTCGGACGATTTTAAAAATTTGATAAATGAATGTTTTTAACCGGAAAACCGCATAAGAATTTTGAAAACCTATATAAATTACAGTGTCTTGGCGTTTTTTTAAAAATTTTCAACTTTTAACAAGTTGAGGAAATCGTGAAACGATTTTCGAATATTATATTGAGCCGTATTTCCGGAAAAGGATTATGAGCAAATTATACGGTTATCCTTTTCCGATGAAATTCGGTTGAGGGTTAAAATGCAAATTAAAAATTAACTTTCTGAAAAAGATATATTGCCCAGCCTAATGTTTCTCTTCCCCATTTTAAATAACTGTCCCTATCTTTTATTATGCGATTATATAATTCTATATTGTCTTTATCATCAGGATTAGCGTTGATATATTTAATGCCGGAATACCAATTCAATCCCGAGTAATTATCCCAATCGTCTTTGCCGCTGACAACCGAGTAAATTAATTCTAATCCTAAATCTTTTCCAATAAGCATATTTTCGTAATGCGTTCCGTAACTGTTCTTTGAAAATCCAAGCGCTTGCAAATATTCTTCAGGCGGTTCATTTTGCCAGAACGGACATCCGGCAATTACTAATCCATCGCGTTTGACATTTTGAATCAAATATTGCAAAGTATTCTTGAATCCGTTAAATATCCATTCGGCTCCAATACACATTGCAAGATCAAAAAAATTTTCTTCGGGATGTTTATATACGGCGCCATTCAGTTCAATAAACTTTATTTTCGAATCCGGACGCCGTTTTTTTAATTTTTCTTTGGCTTCGATTATACAATACGGCGAAATATCTATTCCTACTCCCTGTATATTATAAGCTTCTGCAAGTCTAATCAGAAATTCTGCTTTACCGCAGGCGATTTCTAAAACGTTTGAGTTTTCATTCAACCGGGTTAATTCTACTAATTTATTTAGTTTTTCATTATTCATAGGATTACATACTATGTGTTCCCTATGAATAATATCAAAATATTTCCACATATCCATTAATTCACCTCTTAAATATTATTGCGAAATTTCAAAAAAACATTTTATAAATCTGATGTTCAGATAACTTGCGTTATACCAAAATACGAAAAAAGCAAAGGACTTAAAAATATAAAAATAGTTAAAAAAGAAACAATAATCAAAATATTCGTAATTAAAGATATTTGTTTATTAGAAAAAAATTTTTTTTCATAATACGCATATATACTTAAAAAAATACTGATGCCAAAAAATCCATACGGCGTCAGCATTTTGATTAAGGTTGAAGGTAACGGTAATTCCACTCTCATTTCATTAAATAATTTAAAAATCGGCGGTAATACAATAAATCCCAACATATTAAATACTATTAAATTAAAACTAATTATTAATAATGTTATTTTTTTTCCGTATACTAATTGCATATTTCACTCTTTTAACAGTTTTATTATATCGGCTGAGTAGCAATAAATTTTTAATAATTTTTCATTTTCTTTGACGAACTATTTTTTTTAGGTTTAGGCGCGGGCAGTTCTCTTTCAGTTATCCTTATTAATTGACTTATCCATTCTTTATCTTCAATTTTATCATCTATAAGAAAACTATTTTTTGCTCCCGGATAAGGAGGCGCTTCATTCACAGTTCCAATAAAAATTCTGCCTTTTTCCGTCGGTTTAATAAAAAGTTGATTATCGCAAATTAAAGCGACTACCTTTCCGTTGGAATAAACGGCGTATTCTCCAAACATTTTTTTATAAGTAATTATACCCGCGTTTTCTATTTGAGCGACTACAAATTCAACAAATTCTTTATCTGACGACATAACCAACTCTCCCGATAAATTTTATTTGTATATCAAGTTTATTTTTAGTAATTATTCAGCTACTTTTTTTAACCGTTAAAAAGGTTTAAGTTTTTGTATTATTTTTATAAACCCCGTTTATGAAAGCAATTAATTGCGGGGTTTATGAAAGTTAAATCGTTATTTACTAACCGTTTTAACGGTTTTTTTATAAATTGACATTAATAGAAATTATTTTTTTTAATTTAAGAGATATTACCGCTAATGTTCATTTTTCCGTATGCGTCGGCAATTTTTATTGAATTGAAAACAGACTCGGGAGTTACAGGCGACGGTTCATTGATAATCAATTCGCATTTCGCGCAGGATTTTTCGGCAATTTTCATTAAATCGCAGTCAGCCGCGTTTTCAAGTCCAATATCTTTTAGACAAACCGGCAAGCCAATTTTGCGGCAAAAATAATAAAGTTCGTCGATAACAGATTTTGGTTTGTCGGTTAAAAACAAAGAAACGAGCAATCCAAAAGCGACTTTTTCGCCATGAAAATATTTTCGAGTTTGAGGAAGCGCGGTCAAACCGTTATGAATAGAATGTGCCGCGGCTATTCCGCAGCTTTCAAATCCAATTCCGCTCAATAAAGTGTTGGCTTCAATGATATGGTCGAGCGCAGGCGTAACAACGTTATTTTTACAAGCTATTTTAGACAATTCGCCGTATTCGAGCAAAGTTTGATAACACAATTTCGCAATCGCGTAAGCGGTTAAGAGCCCTTGATAACCGGCAAAATTATTAGCGCATTTTTGTCTGCAAGATTCGGCTTCAAAATATGTCGCAAGAGCGTCGCCCATTCCCGAAACCAAAAAACGTTCCGGCGCCTCGGCTATAATCTTACTGTCAATCAGAACTATATCGGGATTTTTATCAAGCGTCAAAACCTTATCAAAAACGCCTTCTTTTGTATAAACAACTGATATCGCGCTCGTTGGAGCGTCAGTCGAAGCTATTGTCGGTACTATAGCAACGGGTAATTTTAAATTATTAGCAACCGCTTTGGCTGTATCTAATGTTTTGCCTCCGCCTATGCCTGCGATTATATTGCATTGAGATTTTTTTGCGGATTCTGTCAAAGATGAAATTTCTTCATCTGTGGTTTCTCGATTAAATTGTTTAACTTGGAACTTCAAATATTTTTCAATGAATTCAGAATACTTCGGTATGATGGTTTTTACCGATGAAGGACTGCAAATCAACATAGCGTTATCGCCAAGTCTCCGAATTTCTTTACCAAGAAGTTTTAAAGAATCCTGCCCCTGAATATATCTTCCTGGAAATATCGCCGCTGAAATCATTTGAATTACCCCCTAAAAAAAATCGAACTATAATAATTATCAAATAACCGCATTCACGAAAATTCATTTTACCACAAATGATTAAAATACGCAAAGAAAAATTTTTCAGAAGACTTTGTGGAGCGCGGTCAGAAATTGTTCCAATATATTTACGCGCTTAGAGGGACCACTTCGAGGGACGAGCCTTCGAGGGACGGTCTTCCCGAATCAAGATAATTTACAGTAAATTCAATTAAAACATCTGCCTTAAATTTATTTTCTTTTATCAAATTTTTTTCTTCAAGAATATATCTGCTTAACGCTGTTTTATTTATTTTTAATATTTTTATTTCAAATAATCGGGATTCGGGAAGACAGGACATCAACATTTTGCCGTCACTCAACATTTTGAACCCCTTCCCTCTACGCCTCAACGCTACTTTATATCTAAGTTTGTTTTTAAATCATAAATATTTTCAAGTTTATTTTTCTCTATTTGTTCCATATCTTCATTTTCAATATACATCATAAAATCATATAATAAAATTTCATTTTTGGGATTTAAATATTTACTTAATTTGTCCTGATTATTTTTTATTTTTTCCATAAAGAAAATGACGCCATGAATTTTAAATCAGGATAATAATGCGGTTTCAATATTTACATTAAATTCAGTTTTATCATTTATGAAATATTCGCGTTGAATATTTTTTTCGCGCTGTAAATTAGTGTCTTATC
The DNA here is from genome assembly GCA_036733285.1 of bacterium. Classification (GTDB taxonomy): domain Bacteria; phylum JAGOBX01; class JAGOBX01; order JAGOBX01; family JAGOBX01; genus JAGOBX01. The sequence goes on along the minus strand of DAINAU010000079.1, from coordinate 3,936 downwards.
GACATATTTCTTGCATTTACGGCAAGAATATTTTTTCGAGCGTACTAAAACATAATAAAAATACAGTGTTTTGGAGACTTTTTAAAAAAGTCTAACTTTTTAAAAAGTTAAAAAAAACGCAAAGCGTTTTTTGTTTATTAAGCCGAATTTCCTGAAAAGGATTATGAGCAAATTATACGGTTATCCTTTTCCGATGAAATTCGGCTTAGGTTTTAAATGAAAACATATTCATCTTTCTGTCAAGTTCCGTATAAATATCAGCAAATAAAGCGGCTGAATAAAATATCGAAAACAGTAAAACTAATGAAAATTTTTTTATAAAAAACCTCATATATGTTTGGCTCCATTAAAAACAATTCCAATAATTACGCCCCAATTACGCCAGCCTTGCCATTTTTGCCGTTTTTTAAGATTAAATCGTCTATCTTTAAAAAAAATTAATCGAGGGTTTGTCTAAAAAATAAATTCGATAATTCGTTAAATTCGCGGTTAAAATCCGTTTTTTTTTGATTGCCTGCCTGCGCGTGTCTGCGCGCAGGCAGGCGGTTTGGCCGCCATAAGTTTATTCTTCGCAAAATTCGTCGTCATCGTCCATCCATCTTCCGCCGCGGCGGGAACGATTGTCTTTACGCTCGCGGAATCCGTCTTTCTTGTTTTTATTCCGTAAAAACTTTTTGTTTTTTTCTTTTGGCGGTTCAAAAGAAATCACTTTTTCCAATAATTCATCGACGTTTTTATCTTTATTCGATTTAAATTCTTGAAGTCTTGTCTGCATTTTAGAAATATTATATTCCATAAGCTGAATCCGCAAATCGTAAGTAGCCGCTATTTTTTCTTTCATTTGAATTTTAATAGCGGATTTATCTTGTTCTGAAGCTGCGTCGTATTTTATTTTCAAATCGCGTCCTTCTTTACGCAAATCTTGAATTTTATTTTGAATTTCTATAACCTTCGGATCCAACCTTTTCTCTTTCATTTTTTCGCCCATTTCCATTCCTCTTGGACCTTTTTTGAAATCTTTGTCTTTAGATTTTCCTCTGGGCGCTGCAAACGAAGCTATTGAAAAAATCAATAATAAGACCAAACTCGATAAAATTATTTTGTTAAATTTCTTCATTGTAATTTACCTCCGTAAAAATATTTGTAATAAAATTATCCATATCGGATTTTAAATCTGTTATCGCCGATTCCATATCTGAAAAGGCAGTATAACTTATGTTTGTCTTTTCACCTCCCTTATTTTTTTTCGCAGTCAAATCAAGCTGAGTTCCTTTTAAAATCGATTTTTTTAATGTCCTTTCATTTTTATCCTGAAAGAACATAACCGGTATCAATAATAAAAGAAATACCGCCGCCGCGTATTTAAAATATTTAAAATTATAATAATTTAAACTGCTATTCCCTTGAATTTTATTTTTAACAGCGACAAAATCAGAATCCTTAAAATTAAACTGTAGTTTTTCATTTAAATCTTTTTCAAACTGTCTGCATTCCAAACAATTTTCCAAATGAGAAGAAACAGTCGCATCGAAATTTTCATTGTAAAATTTTAACATAATTTGTTCCTGATAATACGAACAATTTTTGTTATTCATTTTAAAGACTCCTTAAGTTTCAGCGCGGCGTCGAATAAATAACGTTTAACCGCGCCTTCGCCGATATTTAATTTTTCCGAAATTTCGGAAATCTTAAAATTAAAAAAATATTTTAATTCAAAAGTTTCTTTTTCTCTGGGCGTCAATTGTTTCATAGCTTCTTGAATATCCATTTTCAACAATGAAAAATCATTGTATCCGTTATTAACGCATTCGAGATTTTCATCAAGTTCAGAAACCGGCTTTTTTTTCCTGAAAAAATCGATAATTTTATTGTAAGTCAACGTAAAAATATACGATTTAATATTTCTATCTTCCTGTAATTCTCCAATTTTTTCAAATACTTTTGAAAAAACGTCCTGAAAAATATCCCAAGAGTCGTCTTTATTTTTAGTCCGCGATAGTATAAAAGCGAAAACGCCTTCTTTATGCGACTCGTATATTCCGTCAAATTTTAATTTATCTTTGTTCATAACAGCGCCGTTAAATTTTATGTTTTCAATAAGTAATACGCAATCCCAATCTAAAAGGTTGGGATAAAATAAAAAAAATTTTATAATTTGAAAATTGATAAATCAATTATAAAATCATTTTTTATGAAAATAGTATTAATTCAACCTGCGATAGAAGATTTTTACATTACCAAACAACGGACGTTTCCGGCGGGATTGGTTTATATCGCGTCATATCTTGAAAAACACGGATTAACCGCGAAAATTTTTGATTGCATTACAGGGGTTAAACCATTGAAAATTCCTATTGATTCGGAATTAGAATACTTGTCCGAATATTATCAGAAAGATTTTTCTCCGGCGAAATTATTTCATGAATTTTACAGATTCGGTTATTCCAATAAGGAATTTGAGCAAATTCTTATTGCGGATTATTCAGACGCGGACGTTTTTTGCATTGCCTCAAATTTTACGCCTTATTATAAAACAGTTCTGGAATATTGCGGAATATTAAAAAAAAATTTTCCGGAAAAACCCGTTATTGCCGGCGGCAATAATATTCCGGTAATGTATGATTTGCTGCTTAAATCAGGATACATTGATTTTACAATATTCGGAGAAGGAGAAAACACTTTAAAAAGTTTATTGTTTAACTTAAACGCTCCGGAAATTGTTTCTAATATCGCATTTATTAAAAACGGCAAAATTAAAATTACAAATAAATCTAACGAATTTAATATTAATGATAATTTTTATAAATTGGATTTTATAAATCCTGATAAATATAAAATCGGCAAATATAGAAGTATGTCTATTGTGACTTCCCGGGGCTGCAGATACAATTGCAGTTTTTGCTGTTCAAATAAAAATTCAAGCGGATATTGTAGAAAATCAATTGGATTAGTAAAAGAAGAACTAAAATATAATATAGAGAAATTCAATATTTCAGCCATAGATATTGAAGACGAGAATTTCACTGCGGACAGAAATTACGCGATGGAATTATGCTCATATTTATCTGAAAAATTTTCGGGCATCAGGTTATATTTTATGAACGGTCTTCATTATTTGAATCTTGATTATGAATTATTAAAACATCTTCGTTCCGCAGGAATAAAGAATCTGAACCTTTCGCTTGTTGATTGCGGAGCCGAAAAATATTTGAGAAAAACAAATTTACCGCATTTAACTGAAATAATTACGCAAGCCGAAAAACTTGAAATGAACATTACGGCTTATTTGATAATCGGGCTTCCCGGACAGAAGCCGGAAGACGTTTTTAAAACCGTGAATTATTTAACAAACCAAAAAAATGTCGTTATCGGAGCGTCGATTTTTTATCCTCTACCCAATCTTGAGATTATCAACTCAAATATTAATATATTAAAAAATATATCTTATTCGGCAATGAGGATGACTGCGGCTTCGCTTGAAACGCCGGATTTTTCAAGAATCGACATTATGACTTTATTCCGGTTGATTAGAACTTTAAATATCTATAATCAATTTAAATATCAAAATTGCGATTATGATTATTCAGAAGAAAATCAAAATATTATTTCAAAAAAAAAATTGGAACAACGCGAACTTTTTAATGTTTTAATCCAAAAAATCAAATTCGGAAAAAAAATATCCGGCGTTGAGGGGATTTCAAACAAACGCGGAATGTATCATTATAAGTTATTTGAATATAAGCAGAATTTGAATTTGTCAAAAATATTCATTGAAAAATTTTTCAAGTAAATTATAATATAATTTGAATGAAACCGTATGGAGTATAAATATGCTTTCATTGTTAAAATTTTTAAATTGGAAATTGTTTGGCGGATTATTCCTCGGATGGGGAGTGGGAGCCAATGATTCGGCAAATATTTTCGGAACGGCTGTAG
>DAINAU010000078.1:0-19849 GCA_036733285.1 bacterium | reverse complement strand
TCCGATATAATCGGGAAAGCCAAATTTAATCTTGATTCGAAATATAATTATATTTTTGAGATAAATAGCAGATTTCATCCGCCTGTAAACGCAGAATTTTATAAATTCACTTCAGATGGAGACGTTACGCAGAATCCTTTGATATACGACGGGGATATAATTACGGCTAAGACCTCGGAAAAATTTACCACTGAAGAAAAAGGAGCGGTAAGCGTGCTCGGGAATTTTGTTTCTCAAGGAAGATATTTTATAAATGAATATTCAAGACTTGCAGACGTTCTTGTAAAAGCAAACTGGCAGCATAAGGAAGCGGAACCTGTTTCGGTTTTAGTAATCGGAGCCAATTCGTCGATGGCGGAATACGATATAAACCGTTTTCTGTATTACGGAGATTCTAATCATAATCCTATAGTAAAACCGGACGATTATATTTATGTAAGAAGCATTCAGAAAAATAAGGTTTATATAGTAGGACAAGTCAATAAACCCGGTTATTACGAACTCGAAAACGATGAAACTCTCAATACGCTTGTCAGATATATATATAAATCAGGAGGGCCAAAAGAATCGGCGGCTATGAACCGTATAAAAATCGTGAGAAACAATTTGAATATGGACGTGAATTTAAACGATTTTTTTTACGCTCAAAATTTAGATTCGGATTTCAAACTTCAGGACAAAGATATTATTTATATGCCGGAACTTCAGAAATTTTCTTTTTATGTTTTTGGAATGGTTAATAAAGTCGGAAAATACGATTCCGATAAACCTGTAACGGTTCTGGAAGCTCTTTCGATGGCGGGAGGATATAGATATACGGGAAAGGTCAGAGGAGCGAAAATATTAAGGGGCGCGAGAAATAATCCGCAGGTAATCGACGTCGATATCTTAAGTTCGCTCAACGATTTCGGATACGGGTCTAACATTTTTTTGCAGGAAGGAGATATTCTTTATATTCCAAAATCGCCGATAACGAATTTAAAGGATTTCCTCGACAATATAGTTCCGACTTTGCGAAATTCGGTTGATTTGGGTCAATCAATAAAAGATTACTAATTATGGAAAAAATATATTCGGTAGAACAACTTCCGCTTCAGCGGTTTGCTCATATACTTGATAAAAACAAGTATATAATAATTTTAATAACAGCCGCCATAACTCTGTGTTTGTTTTTTTTTATGCCCTCGCCGCAGCTTGAATATGAAGCGGTATCGAAGATACTCGTAAAACAGAAGAACGTATCGGTTACTACGATGTTTTCAGAGGAACAATCAAGCCTGCTTCCGTTGATGAAAAATCAGAACGCTATAAAAACTTATATTGAACTCATAAAATCAATAGAGGTTTCAAAATCTGTGGCTAACAAACTGCTTGCCGACGAAATAGAAAATTCCGTCGAGAATGGAATAATCTTAAATAATATTCAGGGAAAAACATCTAACGAACTGTCGTTATATCTGCTTGAAAGAACCGACGCGGATTTCGCCGAAGACGCAAACGTTATAAGAATAAGAGCGCGTTCCGAGGAACCGGAATTCTCAAAAAAAATAGCGAATCTTACCGCGGTTGTATTTATAAATTTCAATCAAAATCTTGAACGCGGAGAAATTAGAAGCGCATTAAATTATATAACCGAACAAAAAGGCATAGCAAAAAATAAATTAAACCAGTCTGAATTTGAACTCGAAGAATATTTAAGAATCGCCAATCCGCGCGTTTTGAGCGACGGTTTGAAAGAATCCATAAACCGTCTTGCGAGTCTTGAATCAAGATTGACTGAAATTGATATTAATGAAACAGTTATAAAGAATAATATAAAAGAATCCAAAAAAGCTCTTAGTTCAAAAAGCGCATACGATTCTGATAATCAGATACAGGATTTGCTTCCTGAAAACATAAAAGAACTCGCCAAAAAACTCGATGAATTGAAATCCAATTACAACGAATTATCAAATTACCAGAAAGAAACGCATCCCGAACTTAAAAAATTGAAAAACCAGATGAAAATAATAGAGGATAAAATATCTAACGAGATAAAAAATATGTCGGCTGTTACTGATAAAAATAACAAGATGTCGTTTTTATATAATAAGACTTCGCCTTTCACTATAGGCGAGGGTTATATGAAGAGCGTAATGGATTACGAGCAAAATCTCAAAAATCTCGATAAAGAAAAAAATGAAATAAATAAACAAAAAGACATAATCGCGGCGCAACTGAAAACTCTTCCGATTGACACTTTAAAACATACGAGACTGATTAAGAATGTAAAGACTTCAAACAATATATATTTGCGGTTAATGCAGCGCGAAGAAGAATTGAAGCTGATGGAAGCCAAAGAGCTCGGAGGTCTTATTTTATATGAAAAAGCCGAAGAAGCTTTTATAACCAATCCGCCGAAACCGCGCTCAACTTCGGTTATACTCGGATTTATGCTTGGACTTATAGTGAGCGTAAGCGTCGTTTTGATAAAAGAATATCTTGACACGACTTTCAAAAATCCGAACGACGTATTTTCGATTTTAAAATTGAAGATACTTGGAATAGTGCCTGAAATAATTCCTGATAAAGATTTTAACGCGATTGACGGATTAACTAATTTTGCCCCCTATCTAATAACTCATTTTGCTCCGAAATCTCCGGCTGCCGAATCTTTTAGAGCGTTGAGAATAGTTCTTGAGACAAACGTTGAAATGTATAATAATCAAAAATTAGGGAAAACGATTTTGATTTCGAGCCCGACGCCAGGAGAAGGGAAAAGCATCTGCGCTTCAAACATCGCGCTGTCATTTGCCAACATAAACAAAAAAGTTATAATTGTAGATACGGACACAAGAAAACCTTCGTTGAACAAATTGTTCAATATCAGACCGAATTACGGATTGACCGACGTTGTTTTTAAGAATTGTAAAATTGAAAACGCTATAGTCCGTCAGGTTGTTCCTAATCTCGATATTCTTTTTTCCGGAGAAAAAGCGGGAGCTGAAATCGAATTTACAAGCTCGAAAAAATTTATCGAACTGATGAAAATATTGAAACAGAATTACGAGCTTATAATATTTGATTCGCCGGCTATGCTTGTGGTGTCGGATCCGGTAATGCTTTCGACTATGATGGACAGCGTTGTGATGATTGTGAGACATAATTATACGAAATATGATTCGGCGCTTCAGGCGCTCAGATATTTTGAGAATGTGAACGCAAAATTATACGGAGTTATTTATAACGGAGTCGTATCCGAGAAAAAATATTATTATAAATATTATGAAAAACAATAAAAGAAATAATTTATAAGGGACGGAGATGTTTTATGGCAAAAAAAATTTTATTGATAACGCTGGGAGCAATAGTTTTATTCGTATTATTCGGTTATTTTTACGTTAAGGGAAAATACAACGGTTTTGTCAAACTTGACGAAGAAGTGAAAAACAAATGGGCTATGGTGGAAAGCAAATATCAGCGGCGTTTGGATTTGATTCCGAATCTGGTGAATTCGGTGAAAGGTTTTATGGAACAGGAAAAAGAGGTGTTTGGAAAAATAGCGGACGCAAGGAGCGCAATGGCCGGAGCTAAATCAATGCCGGAAAAAATTAACGCGTCGAATCAGCTTGAATCAGCTCTTTCAAGATTGCTTGTGGTGATGGAAAATTATCCTCAACTGAAATCCAATGAAACGGTTTTAAGTTTAATGGCGGAATTGTCCGGAACCGAAAACAGAATTTCCGTTGAAAGAGACAGATACAATGAATCGGTTAAGTCTTACAATATTGCCATCAGAACGTTTCCGAATAATTTATTCGCATCTATGTTCGGGTTTACAAACGAGCATCAAATGTTTAAAGCCGAAGAAGAAGCGGCTAAAGCTCCGAAGGTGCAGTTTTGAGGTTGGCGGCTTATAGAAAATATTCTTGCTTTTTCAGCAAAAAAAAAATTGATAAAGTTAATGGCTTTTCCCGTTTATCGGGCTTAGGATTATTTCAGAAAAAGATATATTGTTTTTTTTTATTCATAATATTTATTTTTTTTTCCGGATTCGCGTTTCCTGAAAAGCCGATTGGTTACGTAAACGATTTTGCGGGCATATTAAATCAAAATCAGATAAGCGAGTTAAGTTCGATTTTAGCGGATTTTGAAAACAAAACTTCCAACCAGCTGTATGTGGCGGTTTTTACCTCGCTTGACGGCGATAATCTTGAATCCGTCACAATCAAACTTGGAGACAAATGGAAAGCGGGTCAGAAAGAAAAAAATAATGGAATTATTCTCGCGGTTTTTCTTAAAGAAAAAAAAATCCGGATAGAAGCCGGATACGGACTCGAAGGCGCGCTGACTGATTCGATAGCTTCGCAAATAATAAGACGCAGAATGGCTCCGGAATTTCAGAACAATAATTATTTTCTTGGAATCAAAAACGGGATTCAGTCGATTATAGAAGTTACAAAAGGGGAATATAAAAGCATTAAAAAAAAGCGGGAATTATCAGTTTTTGATTCTTTAATTTTGATTTTTGGAATAATAGTATTTCTTTATATAATAATAAAAAATCCGGGATTGTTTGCGGCCGCGGCATTTATGTCATACGGTTCTTCAGGCAGACGCGGTTCCGGATTTGGCGGTTACTCGGGCGGCGGCGGATTTTCAGGAGGCGGATTTTCAGGAGGCGGCGGAAGCTTTGGAGGCGGCGGCGCTTCAGGGGGCTGGTAAAAAAATTAAAGATGAAAAAAATTTTTCGACCTCAAATCTTTGTTGCCGTATTATTATCGGTAATCGTTTTTTTTATATATTTCCGCGGTTTATCAGAAGTTCAATCTAAAGAAAAAGATTTGTTTTTTGAAGACTTTTACGCTCAATACGAAGCCGCTAAGGATTACAAAGTTTTTTTTCGGCCGTATCCGCCGACAGCTTCTTTGATATACCTTCCGTTCACGAAGATAAACTATCGAACCGCTGCGACTATATTTTGCGCGTTGAATATTGCCGTTTTGATTTTATGCGCGTTTATTGCGGGAAAACTATCCGGCATAAAGAAATTATACGATTGGAATTTATTGGTTTTATTTTGCATTTTTTTTATTCCTTTTTATTATTCGATTATTTACGGACAAATAAATATATTTATATTGCTGATTCTTTTATGTGTTATAAAAATCGACGTATTACCGGCGTTAAAAAAAGGTCTAAAAAATTTAATTATAGGTTTTTTAATTGCATTCGGAACTGTAATAAAAATATTTCCGGTTTTTTTACTCTTTTTGTTTTTAATAAAAAAAAGATTTTCTGTTTTAGTCGCTTTTATAGGTTTTACTATTTTTTTTATAATGATTTACGGGTTAATTTATGATTGGGAAACCTTAATATATTATATAAAATACGTTGTTCCGGTTACGTCAAAATCATGGGTAATTTTAACCGTGAACAATCAATCTCTATTAAGTTTAATAACGCGGCTATTTGGACATACGCTTGAAAGCGGAAACGCGGCTTTAATATATTTTCCGCTAATAATAAAACCTCTTTATTTTTTTACGGCGGCATTGTTATTGTTTATAAATTTTTATTTTGTCAAAAAGACAGACGACGCGCTATTGCAGTATAGTATAATAATTTTAAATGGAATTTTAATATTCGGATTGAATTGGCATCATACGTTTGCATTTGTTTTTTTTCCATTAATTTATTTGCTATATTATTATAATTCAGTTAAAACCGGCGGAATATTAAATTATATTTTATGGACGGTGGGTTTTATTTTGATTGTAATGAAAATCGACTATTCTCAATATAACATTAGAGAAGGGCTTCATTTTTTAACCTTAACAGCGTATCTTGGATCAATAGTTATTTTATCTCAATACTATAGAATAATAAATAGAAATGCGCGCTAAATATCATTTTTCTACATCGATTCCCTTTGCTGGGATTGCGTATTTTTTTTCTAAAGATTATTATTTATCTGCGGCTGTTTTATTAAGTCATATATTTATCGACCTTGACCATTTGTATGATTACGCCTATTACGCTTATGAAAAAAAAGAAAAAATAAGCGTGAAAAATTTTTTTGAAGTATGTTATAATAGAAAACTTGAAAAAATTTATTTAATCTTGCATAGTTATGAAATATTTGCGATAATAAGTATCGCGGTTTTATATATTAAAAATTCGATTTTAAATGGAATATTAATCGGCGGATTGACGCATCTGGCGCTAGATTCCATTTTTAACGGAAACAGAAGGTATTCGTATCTTTTAACGTATAGGGTTATTAAAAAATTTTCCGCGGATAGCTTTTATGAAAAAAGTAGTTCTTGTAAAACCGTATAATAGAAGCGATCATATACAACCGTCGCTCGGGCTGGGATGGATTGCTCAGAATGTCAGAGATATAGTCGACGTCGAGATATTGGATTGCATAAAAACAAATACTAATACCGTAGAAAAGTTTATTTTGCAAATTTCTAAAATTAAGCCGGATGCGATAGGAATCCAATGTTATTCTTTTGATATTTTCAAAGTCAAGGATTTGCTGCAAGCGGTTAAACTCTATGATAAAAATATAATTACTATAATTGGCGGACCGCATCCTACGCTTACGCGGGAAAAATGTTTTGAATTTTTCGGCGAATCATTGGATTTTATTTTTATCGGAGAAAGCGAAAACAGTTTAAAAAAATTTCTGTCCGGCTCCGGATTTAGCGAAATAAACGGATTCGGTTACAGACAGAATGAAAAAATAATTATAAACGAACCTGTTTTAAATCAAAACCTTGACGAACTCGGATTTCCGGCTTGGGATTTAATCAAACCGGAAACTTATCCTGAAGCGCAGCACGGGGCTTTTTTTGAAAACTTTCCGATAGCGCCTATAATGATTACTCGCGGTTGTCCGTTTGAATGCTCTTTTTGCGCGGGCAATAAAATTTCCGGCAAACGAGTCAGATTTCGAAGCGTCGAGTCTGTTATTTCCGAAATGAAAATGCTTTACAACGATTTTGGAATCAGAGAATTTCATATAATAGACGACAATTTTATTATCAACAGAAAATACGCCGTCGCTTTGCTTGAAGAATTTAAGAAAATCGGATTTAAGTTTTCATGGGCTACTCCAAACGGCGTCCGTCTTGATTGTCTTGATTCGGAAATTCTTTCTTTAATGAAAGAGACCGGTATTTATTTAATTTCGCTTGGAATAGAATCGGGCAGCGACAGGATTCTTAAATTCATAAAAAAAAATATAACTGTGGAGAAAATTATTGAAAAAGTCAATCTGATTAGAAAACACAATATCGACATAGCCGGTTTTTTTATTTTAGGATTGCCGACCGAAACCAAAGAAGAAATTTTGAAGACAATCGAATTTTCGGTTTCACTGCCGCTTGTCAGAGCCAATTATTTTACTTTCCTTCCGTTTCCGGGAACCGAGAGTTATGAGTTTGTAAAAAACGAAAAACGCGAAGATATTATAGATAAAGAACATTTTTATTTTATGAACGCCGCATATACTCCCAGAGGAATTACGCGGAAAGAATTGAAAAATTATCAGAGATACGCTTTTTATAAATTTTATTTCAGATTAAGAATTCTGCATTATAATTTTTCTCGAATAAAAAATTTCAGACACTTTATATTTTTATTTAAAAGATTTGTTAACTGGATTGTAAAACCGGCATAAAAATAAAAAGTTTATGTTTGAAAAATTGTTACTGCGTTTGTATGAACAAACTGAACAGTAACGAAAAATTTACGGTTCCGCGAGCGGCGGACTGATGAAAAAAAGGAAAACCAATATGAGTTATATACAGAAATTCAGAGTGTCTAACGGGATTTACCTGCTGAGTATTCCTGAAGCCGAATTAAATATTTTATGCGGATGTCCGGCGGACAGCGTAAAACATTTAATGAAAAAAGGTTTGATACTTATTAAAGAAAACGAAGAAAAATTTTGGGAAACCGGACCGAACGCCATTCTTTTATCGGACGTTTCCGTTCAAAACGGAAGTTTTTCAAATCTTGCCGAATTTCCGGTTTTACAGATGCTTTACAGACAGGGAATGATAGTTCCGAATCATCCGAACAATAGGGGAGTGAAACCGATTTTGATAGGTTCCAAACAGCAGGTTCACAGCCAGATGCAATATATTTATTGCGGAAATTACGGATTAACCGAATTGAAAGAATTGATTGAATCCGGAATAGACGAGAATACGGCCGAAGAATTATACCGGATAAAATTAAGATTTGCTTTCGGCAGAATTTCAAAAACCGAAGAATTGCTGAACGGCATTACGGTTGATAAAGACGAAGTTGAAATAAAGAACAAAACGTATATAAAACGCCTTGAAATAAATTCCTTTCAAATATCATATAAAAATGAAAGCGTTAAAATCGATTTAAATCTAAAGCCCTCCGAAAAATACGAATGCCCTTATAAACTTGGATATTATTGTCCCGAGCGGAAATATTTCGCGGTAAAACATACCGGCGAAGGAGACGGATGGGACGTCAACCGTCCGGCTATGGCAAGCATACTGATGTTTCAGGGAAAATATTATTTGATAGATTGCGGTCCGCACATTGATTATACTTTAAATCAGCTTGGAATAAGCGTATCGGAAATCGAAGGCATTTTTCATACTCATTGTCATGACGATCATTTTAACGGATTGACTACGCTTATCAGATCAGACCATAAAATAAAATATTTTTCGGAAGCTTCCGTAGCTAAAACCGTCAAACGAAAATTATCTTATCTGATAGGTAAAAGCGAATCGGAATTCGAGAATTTTTTTGAGACTGTAGAATTAAAACTCGACGAGTGGAATAATATAGATTCGCTTGAAGTAAAACCTGTTTGCTCGCCGCATCCGGTTGAAACCACGATATTGTTTTTTCGGGCGCAGGGAGGTTCAGAATATAAAACATACGGACATCTCGCCGATATAACGGATTTGAAAATATTGTCAAAAATGACCGAACCGCTCGGGGAACTAAAAGGTTTCTCTAAAAATTTTTTTGATAAAATCAAAACCGGATATCTGACAAAATGCGATTTGAAAAAAATAGACGCCGGCGGCGGGTTGATTCACGGAAACGCGGCAGATTTTAAAAACGACGCTTCAGATAAAATAATTCTGGCGCATACGTCTAAAGAATTGAGTTCCTTAGAAAAAGAAATCGGTTCCGGCGCGACGTTCGGAATGACCGACGAATTGCTTCCTAATTTCAGCGAATACGACAGATTGCAGGCGTATAAGTATTTGACTGAAATTTTTCCTGAAATAGAAAAACACAAGACGGCGATTCTTTTAAACAACGAGATAAAGACTTATAATCCTGGAACGATAGTAATGAAATCGAACTCAGCCCGGGAATATATTCATCTGGTTCTTTCGGGAAATCTTGAAGCGATTTTTGAAAACGCCAAATTTGTCAGGACTTTATCACCAGGAAGTTTTGCGGGAAATATTTTTTCCGGCGATTCCGGCGAAACGGATATGACTTATAGAACGGTAAGTTATGTGAAAACCCTGAATATTCCATTAAAACTTTTTGAGCGTTTTCTTGTTCAAAATAAATTGTCGGAGAAAATGAAGCTGAATAATTATACGATAAATTTTATGAATTGCGTTTATTTGTTCGGCGATTCTCTATCTTATCCAGTTCAGAATCGAATAGCCGAAAAAATGAAATTAGTCAATTTTTCGAAAGGTCATACGTTTAACGTTTCTCAGCCTGGCGTATTATATTTATTGAAGAAAGGAAAAGTTAAACTTTTTATAAACGGCGCGGATATTGAAATTCTCGAACCGGGCGGTTTCTGGAACGCGAGTTCGGTGTTATTCGGGTTGTCGACTATTTTCAACGCGGAAACGCTTGAAGATTCGGATATATATTTAATACCGGAAGAAATTCTGTCAAACGTTCCCGTTATCAGATGGAAACTTATGGAGGAATACGACAGAAGACTGAAAAAAATAGTGAATATGCCCGAGGTTTCTCTGAATCTATTCAGATGGGAAGAAACGTATTCGACCGGAGACAGTAAAATGGACGAGCAACATAAGCGGTTGATTGAGCAGGCGTCGGAAATTTCCGATAAAATAATAACGTCGAGATTAGAATTCAATTCTGAAAAAATTTCAAAACTGCTTTCGTTTATAATCGATTATACAAAAACGCATTTTGTCGACGAAGAAGAATTAATGAAAAAAATTTGTTTTCCGGAATATGAAGAACATTGTAAAAAACACATTGAATTGATTGAAGCGGTAAATAAATTCGCCGAACGGCTTGATAAAAACGATATGTATATGGAAATTGATTTTCTGACTTTTTTAAAAACCTGGGTAATAGACCACATTATAAACGACGACAGAAAATATTCAAAATATATCAGACGATGATTGCCGAAGTAATAAAAAACAATTTATTGAAATACCGCATTGATTTTAATAAAAAAGCTCTGATTGGATTATCGGGAGGACCTGATTCCGTTTTTTTAACCGAGATTTTATTAAAACTGTTTCCTGCAGAAAATATTTTCTGCTGCCATATAAATCACCAATTGCGCGAAAATGCCGCCGCCGACGCAGAATTTGCAATAAAATACTGCTCTAAATCAGGAATACGATTGTTTTTAAAAAAAATCCAAACCAAACAATACGCTGAAAAAAACAAGATTTCAATAGAAACTGCCGGCAGAGAATTACGATATGCGGAATTTGAAAATTTAATTAAAGAAAATGATATTGATTATTTATTTACGGCGCATAATGCCGACGACAATATTGAAACATTTTTTATGAGATTAATCAGAGGAACGGGATTAACAGGACTTGAATGCATAAAAGAATTTTCAAATAGAAATCAATATATAATTTTAAGACCTATTTTAAATGTTTCCAAAAAAACCGTTTTAGATTATCTGAAAAAAAATTTTATCGGTTTTGTCAGCGACGAATCTAATTTTGACGAAAAATATTTTAGAAATTATATCAGAAAAAATATCGTTTCAAAAATTAAAACCGATTTTGGCGATAACTCTTTTGATAATCTGAACGGATTAATCGAAAATATAAAAATGAACAATAATTTTATAAAAAAAATTGTTTCGGAACATTTTGACGAAATAATTAAAATCAATGTTTCTGAAAAAAAAATTATTATTAACAGAGATAAATTTAATTTAAAAGACGAATTTCTAAAACGAGAATTATTAAGAAAATCGCTCGAAAAATTAAAAAAAATGAAAATAGGAGAATATGATTCCAGCGGAGATTCGGGTCTATACGGCGTCGAATCAAAACACATTATTTACCTAATCGATTTTATTAAAAATACCCAATCGGGGCGCAGAATAAATCTTCCTGAAAATATCATAGCTGAAAATGAATTTGAAAAAACAATTTTGTTTTTTGAAACGAAAAAAAAAAATAAGAATGACTTGACTGAAGAAAAAATCGAAGTTGAATTAAACCGGCTGCCGGTTGAAATTAATTTTATGAATGAAAAGTTTTATATAAGTATTGAGAAAAATCCGGTTTTAGAAACTGAAAACAAAAATATAACTGCGATAATACCGGCGGACGGTTGCGATAAATTTTCAGATAAAAAAATTGTTTTCAGGAATGCCAGAAATTCTGATAAAATAAAAATAAACGGTTTTAAAAAAGGCAGAAAAACTTTGAAAAAAATATTTCAAGAAAAAAAGACGCCTGTTTCTGAAAGAAAAAAAGTATTCTGCATAGAATTCAACGGCGAAATCATATATTGCCGGGATTTATATGAAAAGAAACCAATTAAGATAGAATTTAATAAACCTGAGTTAGTAATCAAAAAGATCTGAAAAATTTTAGGATATAAAAAGTTAAGAAAAATTTTTTTGAACAATGAATAAGGATAAACTGCGACATATAATATTTTTCAGCCATTTGCTGATTGGATTTATTTTAGTATATTTTTTTAAGTTGGATTATTTTATTAATCCGGAACATAACGGCTGGGATTGGTTCTGGCAGAGTTTACCGACAAAATATCTTCGTTATGATTTGTTGAAATCAATTTGGGTTATACACGGTCAACCTCCTTTGCATAATTTTCTATTCGGAATATTTATCAAATTATTTTATCCCTATCACTATTTAATGTTTCAGATTTTTTCGGTTTTTATTGGAGCGGCAACTACGGTTTTGCTTTATGATTTATGCGATAAACTAATTTATAACATAAAATTAAAAACGGTATTATTTCTGATAATTTTTTTTAATCCGGCGGTTTTTTTGTATGAAAATTATCTGCTTTATACTTTAAACTCCGGTTTTTTAGCGGTGTTGTCAGTATGGATTGTAATGCGGTTCTCTGAAACCGGAAAAAATTTCTATATTTATTTTTTAACATTTATAATAAACATACTCATTTTATACAGGAGCTCGTTTCACATAATTTTCATACCGGCTCTAATTTGTTTCATTTATTTTTTTATGCGCAAAAATTGTAAAACCATAATAATATGCGTTTTAATATCTTTTTTAAGTATTGGCTGGTGCGCAAAAAATTATGTTTTATACGGATTTTTTGGAACAAGCAGTTGGTATGGATTGAATATTTATAAATTCATAACTACGGATTTTAATCAGGAATTGAGAAAAAAGGTTTTAAGCGGGGTTTCTATTCCGGAATCGGTTTCTGAAAATAATCATTTTTACACTGAAGACTTATCCAAATATTTCATTTACGGCTTTAATAAAAAATCCGGTTTTAATGCGTTAAACGATAATAATTTCCATAACATTAATATTCCTGAAATATCGAAAATTCATTCTGAAGCGGCTTTTAAAATAATAAAACTTATACCGGTTCATTATTTGAAAAATACGGTTAAATCATTTATATTATTCAATCAGCCTTCGTTCACATACGACCATTTGAATTCAAATAGGGTTAAAATAAAAGGTTTTGTTGATATATACGCCAATACAGTTTTTTTTGATAATTGTTTAGCGAAAAAAATATTTAACAGAGATATTTATTTAGTAATGGGTATATTATCGTTTGCCGCGATGACGGTTATATTGTTAGAGATTATTTTTTTTATGCTTAGAGAATATTTTAGATTTAATAGAGATTTTAAAAAACGAGGCTTGATTTTATCTTATATGTCATTTATAATAATTTATTATAGTTTGATAAGCTGTTTATTTGAAATCGGCGAAAACAACCGGTTTAAATTTTTGGTAGAACCTTTGATATATATGCTTATATTTTACGCGATTGAAAAAATAATTGAGCGGCGTTTAATTAAAAAATGGAACTATTTTTAGAAATAATTATCATATTTACCAAAATTAGCGACAAAGCAGGCTGGTAATAAATATGAAAAAATATTTTACGGTAAGTCATTTCGTATTAATAGTAATAATAATAATACTTGCGGTTTTAAATTTAAAAGGCAATATTTTCGACTGCGGATATAAACCCGGAAAAAAAGATTTCAGTCAAAAAATCGAATTTGATTTCAAAAGAATTACGCAGGCAATTAATTTTAGTTCGGAACAACAGAAAATCGCCGAATCCGTTAAGAACGAATTGATACAATCAGGGAAGAAACAAAGGGATATAATGAAAAATATGACGAATGAATTTATAAATATATTCGAACGGGATAGTTTTGATACTTCGGTTTTAATTGAAAATCATAATAAAACGCAGGAATTGAACAAAGAACAATTCAACGCGATAATCGATAAATTTAACGAGCTCCATAGTTCGTTATCTCCGCGGCAACGCCAAGAACTCTCGGAAATATTTAGAAAAAAATTTGAGAAAAAGAATAAAACGGAAAATATTAATAAATGAACAACGAACAATTTGCGGATATTATCGAGCAGACAAAAGGCGTTGTAATATCGGCGTTAAAACAATATTTGAATAAAAATTTATACGATAAAATAGACGATATTGTTCAGGATGTTTATTTTAAAGTGTATAAACAGCTTGTCGAGAATAAGTTTTTGGGCGAGTCAAAACTGAGCACGTGGATATACGTAATTTCAAAAAACGAAGCTCTGGGAGCTAACAGAAAATTTTACAGGGAAATAGAATTAAAAAAAAGAGCGGGAGAAGATTATTTGCTGAACGATTACGATTCGGCGGAAACGGAAGAAGAAACAGCGGTAAAATTCGGAAAAGTAAGACAAATTATAATGAGTCTTCCTTCAAAATATAAAAGCGTTTTAAGTCTTTTTATTCAAGGAAAAAAAGAAAAACAAATTGCGGAAGAATTATCAATAGCTCAGGGAACCGTAAAATCAAGGTTATCGAGAGGAAAACAAATAGTCCAAAGAATATTTGTTAAAACGGAGGAATGGAATGAATAAATTAGAAGAAGAACTCGAAAAAAGATTGAACGACGCGACATGGAGCCGTAAAATAGCCGGAGCCGTTATTGAACAATACCAATCTCGGAATTTTATCAAACCTTATTTTAAACTTGCTTGGTCAGCGGCGGCGATAATAATTTTATTCGCGACGTTATTTTTCAATTATTATACGAATTCAAATTCTTCCAACCGGATTTATCAGGATAACGTTTTGAGAGACCAGCCGGCTGAAGAATTTGAACAACTCGATTCCAATATAAGTTTTACGGAAGAAATAGCGTATTTATTGAATTGAGCTGAATTTAATTATGACGGAGCGGGGCAAATTTTTTTAAATAAAAAATCTATTTTATCTTTGAGGAATTTTTGATATGAAAAAAAAATTATCAACTGTAGTTTTTTTAATATTATTTTCGGGTTTTACTTTTTCGGGTTTTGCCGCACAAGCAGAAACCGACACTATGCCATTGTCGCTTGAAAACTGCATAAAAGCCGGGCTTATGAATAATTTCGACGTTAAAGTTTCAAAAATTAATCTTGAAATCAAAGAACAGGAAATAATAAAAAAAGAGTCTGATTTTGATCCTGAAATCAATATTTCAGCCGGCAGAAATTTCAGCCATTTGAGTTCGTCTCAAAATTTTGCGGATATTTCGGCTTCAAAAAAATTTAAAACCGGAACGGATATTGAATTATCGCATGGAATTAATAAAACTGGAAGCGGTTCGAATGGGAATTCGTCTTACAATTCTGATCTTGAGTTGCGAGTATCGCAACCGCTTCTTAAAAATGCGGGGAAAGAAGCAAACACTCTGAATTTAAAACTCGAGTATAACAACAAAATTATTTCCGAAAACGATTTAAACGATAAAATAATGAGTTTGTGCGCGGATATCGAGAAAAAATACTGGGATATGGTTTATTATGAAGATTTGCTTGAAGTAAGAAAACAGAACTTGAAATTAGCTGAAGACTTGCTCGAGAATAATAAGAAACAGGTTGAGCTCGGTTCGCTTGCTCCGGTCGAGATTACGCGGGCGGCTGCCGGAGCGGCAAGCAGAGAGGAAGGAATAATAACCGCTGAAAATAATCTGAACGGTATTCGCGACGAGCTTCTTTATCTGATGAATATTGAAGAAAAGACTATCAAGATGAACGGAAAAATTCATTCTACCGACAAGCCGGAGATTATTGAATCGGTTCCCGAACTGAAAGAATCTGTTGACTTTGCTTTTTTGAATCTGCCGGAATATCTGTCGTTTAAAAAGAAACTTGAAAACAGTTCGTTAAAATTGAAATATTATAAAAATCAGGAACTGCCTTCTTTGGATTTGGAGACAACTTTTAAACTTAACGGAATGGAAGGGGAATGGGATAAATCGTATAGCGAAATGCAGGAATACGACAATACGTCCTGGTCGGTAAGATTCGGATTCAAAATTCCCATAGGAAACAGATTTAATAAAGCCGTTTTAAATCAGGAAAAATTAAACAATTCTCAATTGTTATTGCAGTTCAAACAGCTTGAACAATCCATTATACTTAATATAAAATCTAAAATAAGAGAAATTGAAGCGACTATAAAACGAATCGCATCGGCGAAAAAAACTTTAGAACTCGCGGAAGAAAATTATAAAATCGAGCTTAAACGGTTTGAATTGAATCAGACCACAACATACGATTTGCTTGAATTTCAAGAAGATTTAATAGAAGCAAGGGCGAATTTATTGAAAGCGGTTATAGATAATCAGAAGGCGGTGTCGGAATACCGGCTTGTTTCCGGAAAAATTTTGATAGATTCCGGCAGTCAAAAAAAATCGAACTGAATTTAAACTAAATATTTTCATTAAAGGCGGAGCTATTTTATGTTAAAAAAGAAATATATAATAATAATTATACTTATACTAATTGGAATAGGAATTTTTTATTACTTTAAAAATAAAAATTCCGCCGCGGGCGGCAAGGATTCTTCTGAACAGAAAACCGGAATAGTGAAAAGGGGAGACCTTTACATAACAGTTAATTCGACCGGAGTGACGGAACCGAATCTTGTAGTTGACGTAAAATCAAAAGCAGGCGGAGAAATAATCAAGATTCCTTTTGAAGAGGGAGACGAAGTGAAACAGGGAGAATTGCTTCTGGAATTAAATCCGGTTGACGAGCAGAGGAATTTAAGCAAAGCCGAAGCGGGACTTCAGGAAGCGGAAGCGAGTCTTTCGATAGCGAAATCCAATTTGAATATTTCGATTGCAAATTATGAAAATTATAAAATTTCAATAGAATCGTCGTTGAAATCTTCTAAAGCCTCGTTTGAAGAAGCCAAACAAAAATATTTAAGAAACGAAAAATTATACAACGAGAAACTGATTTCTACCGAGCAACTGGAATCGTTAAAAAAATCTTATATAGTTGCGGAATCGCAGTATAATCAAGCGCTCGCAGACAGTTATAATTTGATTATTAAAGAAAAAGATATTAATATAAGCAAAGAGAGAATCAAGACCGCGGAAGCCGGATTGACAAAAGCGGTATTAACGTTTAAAGACGCGCAGGAAAGAATTAAAGAAACAAAAATTTTTGCGCCGATGAACGGAGTTATTATTCAACGAAACGTTGCCGAGGGACAAATAATTTCTTCAGCCACGTCAAACGCCGGCGGCGGAACGCTGCTGATGAAACTTGCGGATGTTTCTACGATTTACGTTATTGCTGATATTGACGAAAGCGATATTGGACAGATTGAACCGGAACAAAAAGTTACTATAACGGTTGACGCTTACAAAGATAAAAAATTTGGAGGTATCGTTGAAAGGATAAAACCTTTGGGCGTAGATAACAGCAATATAACCGTATTTAAGGTTAAAATAAAAGTTACCGACGCTGACGCCAAACTATTATTTTCAGGTATGACTGCGAACGTTGAAATATTAGTGAACGGAAAAGAAGACGTTTTATACGTTCCTTATCAAGCGGTAAAATCAAAACGCGGAAAAAACGGCGTTTATATACTTGCTTCAGGGGACGCTGAAGAACCGGAAAAAGAAGAAGCGTTGACGTTGAAAGATGAAAAGACTAAAACAAAAAAAATCAAATCAAAATCAAAACGCAGGCATAAATTTGTCGAGGTTGAAACCGGTATTACAAATGGAGAATTTATTGAAATAATATCAGATGAAATTTCCGAAAACGACGTTGTTTTGCTTGAAAATCCCGAATTTAATTTCGGCAAGAAAAACGGCAATAATAAAAGTATTCTGCCGATGGGTCCCGGTCAAAGAGGCGGCAAAAGCGGTAGAAACAGATAGAGTTTGCGACTCGATTTTTTTTGAAATGCCAATATCGGCGAAATTAAATATATCCTTGAAAAACGGAGTAATATTTTAGTTTATTGATGCAATAAAAAATATTAATTGAATTATGGAAATAATAAGTTTAAGACAAATAACAAAAAAATATTTGCTTGGCAAGGTCGAGCTTGAAGCTTTGAAAGGAATAGATTTATCCGTTAATCAAGGCGAGTTTGTTTCGATTATGGGACATTCCGGCAGCGGAAAATCAACAATGATGAGCATACTCGGCTGTCTGGATTCGCCGACTTCCGGAGAATATTATTTAGACAATCAGGACGTATCAAGATTAAGCGAAAACCGGCTTGCAGAGATACGCAACAAAAAAATCGGATTTGTTTTTCAGACTTTCAATTTAATGTCTAATTTATCGGCGTATCATAACGCTCAGTTGCCTTTGCTTTACGGAAAATACAAAGGAACCAAAACGGCTCCGGACGAAGCTCTGGAAATTGTCGGTTTAAAACATAGAAAACATCATAGACCTTCCGAACTGTCCGGCGGAGAACGCCAGCGCGTAGCTATTGCAAGGGCGATTGTAACCAAACCGCCGATTATTATGGCGGACGAACCTACTGGAAATCTTGACACAAAAACCGGAAATCAGATTATGGATATTTTTACGGAGCTTCACAAAAACGGGACAACAATTATTCTTGTAACCCACGAACCCGACATCGCCGAATATTCAAAACGAATCATCGTATTAAAAGACGGCAGAATAATCAAAGATGAAAATAAACAATAATTCCTGTTGCGATTTTTTTAAACGGATTGTTATAAAAATTTTTGAAGTCGCGGATAAATTTATTTTCTTTAATCTGGATTTCAAATCCGCGTCTTTTTCATATATCCGGAGAAATTTGAAAGACTACCAAATTAAATATTTGGAATTGAAAAATAAAGTTTTTGGAGATTTGCCCTCGGTTCAAAATAATAGAAAACTATATCAGTTTTCGCCTTCGTTTATGAAAGGGGACGGGGTTGGAAATTTAGGCGTTTTACTGGACAAAAAGCATATAAAAGCCGGATTTAAAACTAAAATGTTCGCCGTTGATTTTAACGGGGAATTATATTCCAACATTTATCCTATATCAGAATATAAAAATGATTTGGGCAAAAACGATATTGCCATATTGCATTTTACCGGGGATTCCGGAGTAAATGATTTAGCGGCGAATTTGAATTGCGAAAAATGGTTTTATTATCATAATGTGACGCCTTCGGATTTTTTTAAGAATTATGATAAGGATATTTATAATCTGACTTTGAAAGGAAGAGATAAACTTACTCTGTATAAAGATAAATTCGATAAGAGCTTTACGTGGTCGGAATATAATTATAGAGAACTTGATAAACTTGGATTTAAAAATATCAGACTGACTGCGCTTCCAAAAGATTTTAATATGCTTGATATTGAAATTGACCGCGAAATTTTTTCGAGATTCGACGACGGATATTTTAATATTATATTTGTCGGCAGAATATTGCCTTATAAAAATTATAAATTACTGATAGACAGTTTTGAACGTTTTAAATCCATATATAAAATCAATGCAAGACTTTTACTGCCCGGAGCTCCGGACGACGCCTTATATAAAAAAGAATTAGACGAATATATTCGTATGAATAACATTAAAAACGTAGAGTTTTTCGGAAGAATTGAACAATCCAAGCTGAACGCGTTATATAAAGTTTCAAATATTTTTTTATGCGTAAGCGGTCATGAAGGATATTGTATGCCGATAATTGAAGCGATGTATTTTGAACTGCCGGTTTTGGCGCTTGATAACGGAGCCGTAAAAGAAACCGTTGCGGAAGGCGGAATTGTTTTGGATTCTACCGCTGACGCGGAGATAATAGCGGACAACATTTATAAAATATATTCGAATAGCGAATTAAAAAATAGCATCATTAAAAATCAGCGTGAAGTTTTGTTTAATAAATATTTAATGTTTTCGCAATTTTTCAAAATCCGAACGCGGTTTTCGGGTTGAAGCGCTTTGAAACCTATATAAATTACAGCATCTTAGCGTTTTTTTCCAATCTTCAACTTCAAAAAAAGTCGAGAAAATAGTGAAACGATTTTCGAATATTATATTAAGCCGAATTTCCGGAAAAGGATTA